>JBIJCP010000018.1:0-12877 GCA_044344635.1 Candidatus Planktophila sp.
TGTTGCAATGTTGGCTTGTGCGCGAATCGGCGCAGTTCATTCCGTTGTCTTCGGTGGATTTTCCGCAGATGCACTTTTATCACGAATACAAGATGCCGATGCGAAGTTAGTTATCACCGCAGATGGTGGCTTCCGTAAAGGATCTGCTTTTGCGCTAAAACCCGCCGTTGATGAAGCGTTAAGGGGTCAACACAATGTGGCAAAGGTTCTGGTTGTAAAACGGACCCACCAGGAAACAGCTTGGAATTCCGAGCGCGATATCTGGTGGCATGAAATTGTTGACCGCCAAAGTAAGTCTCACACCCCTGAATTCTTTGAAAGCGAACACCCGCTATTTATTCTTTATACCTCAGGAACTACTGCAAAACCAAAGGGAATTTTCCACACAACTGGTGGTTACTTAACCCAGGCCGCGTACACACATCGCGTGGTCTTCGACATTAAGCCAGAGACTGATATTTACTGGTGCACCGCAGATGTCGGTTGGATTACCGGCCATTCCTATGTTGTTTATGGGCCGCTAATTAATGGTGCAACGCAGGTGATTTATGAAGGAACACCTGATACGCCACACAAGGGGCGACTCTTCGAAATAATCGCAAAATATGGCGTAACTATTTTGTACACCGCTCCAACTCTGATTCGTACTTGGATGAAATGGGGAGATGAATTCCCACGTGCCCACGACTTATCTTCGTTGCGTCTGCTCGGTTCAGTTGGAGAGCCAATTAATCCAGAAGCGTGGATGTGGTATCGCGAGGTAATTGGATCCAATAACTGTCCGATTGTAGATACTTGGTGGCAAACTGAGACTGGCGCGATCATGATTTCTCCACTTCCAGGTGTTACCGCAACTAAACCAGGATCAGCGATGAAAGCACTTCCTGGAATCAGCGCAAAAGTTGTTGATGATAAGGGCGTAGCGGTTGCAAATGGTCACGGCGGATTCTTAATTTTGGATCAACCTTGGCCTTCTATGTTGCGCGGTGTTTGGGGCGAAGACGAGCGTTACAAAGAGACATACTGGTCGCGATTTAAAGGAATTTACTTTGCCGGTGATGGTGCAAAGTTGGATGACGATGGTGCAACTTGGCTAATGGGTCGCGTTGATGATGTTATGAATGTTTCTGGCCACCGTATTTCTACAACTGAAGTTGAATCTGCGCTGGTTTCACATGAAGCTGTCGCTGAAGCTGCAGTTGTTGGCGCCGCCGATGCAATGACCGGGCAAGGGATTGTTGCCTTTGTCATCTTGCGCGGTGGAATTCCAAATGTTGGTGGAGAAGAATTGGTTAAAGAACTTCGCGCTCACGTAACTAAAGAAATTGGCGCCATCGCTCGCCCCCGCCAGATTATGGTCGTTGCCGAACTCCCTAAGACCCGCAGTGGAAAGATTATGCGCCGATTACTAAAGGATGTTGCGGAAAATCGCGCAGTTGGAGATGCCACAACCCTGGCCGATCCAAATGTAATGAAGTTGATTTCAGAGGGGCTCAATTCTTCTAAGGACGAAGATTAAGAAACTCTTCCTTCACCCAATCATTTGCCTGAGTGATTAACTGGGGAAAGTAAGGCTGAACCTTGAGCAAAATTTGGCTCTTTGCGATCTGGTTCTGGACGGATTCCCAAGGTGACCAGAGCAGAACGGTTGCTATCAAATAAGCCACAACGATTACTCGAGCCATTTCTAAAGCAGCACCCGCCAATGAATCAACATGTGCCAGTGGTCCACGGAAGATTGTTGACTTCAAGGCTTTAGCAATTAATCCACCGAGAAATGATCCAAGTGATCCGCTGGCAATAATTGCAAAAATTACAAAACCAATCCGCTTTATATCTAGCGCCCAGTCGCTTGAGACTTTAAGTGCGAAATAGATTCCGAAGAATCCACCGGCTATGTAGCCAACAAATTTAAAGATAGTTTTTATAAATCCACTCTTAAGACCAATTACGCCTGAGATAAATAGTAATAAGCCAATGACGATATCTACTATCATTAAATCTTCACCCCTAAGTACTTTTCAGTGAGCTCTACCAGCTCAGACTCTGACTTAATAACACCAATTTTCTTAAAAGCAGCCTTGCCTGATGCATCAATAAACCAAGTTACTGGAACTCCCATTCCAAAGTATCGCCTGGTTTCATTCTCCCGGTCATAAAAATTAGGCCAAGTCATTCCGTGCTTTACGATAAAACGTTGAGAATTTTCGGGGGATGCTTCTTCTACCGCAATACCAATTAATTGCACCTTACCCTTTGCCTTGCTGTAAAAGCTCACAAATTCAGGCATCTCCTCAAGACAGGTGGTGCACCAAGATCCCCAGACATTTAAAATCATTGGGCCACGCAGTGATTCCAAGATCGCACCTGCTGAGCCATCGACGCACTCAAGAGCGATGCCTTTTACTACCGCCTTTTCGGTATTCACTGACTCACAGGAGATTACCTCACCTTTTTGGGCAGCTGGTTCAGCGCTAGAGCAACTTGATAAGACAAGTGCGGCAACTATAAAAAATATTTTCTTCATCGGAAATCCGCATCACTTTTAACTAGCAGCAACGCCTTGGCTTTATCCATTTCACCAATTCCAATCGATGGACAAATCTTTGCCACTGGGCACGCACCGCAAGCAGGTTTGCGCGAATGGCAGATTCTTCTGCCGTGCCAGATCATCCTTTGTGACAAGTTGGTCCATTCCTTCTCAGGTATCAACTCTCCCACTTCAAATTCCACTTTCACGGGATCTTTCGAGTTGCTCCACTCAAATCTGCGAGAAAGTCTGCCAAAGTGTGTGTCAACGGTAATTCCTGGAACGCCAAAGGCGTGTCCCAGAACAACATTTGCTGTTTTGCGTCCTACCCCCGGCAAGGTGATTAACTCCTCTAAGGTCTTAGGAACTTGACCATCGAAATCTTCAATAATTTTTATAGCAAGGCCTTTAATGTGGCGTGCTTTAGCGCGAAAGAATCCGGTTGTATAAATCAGATCTTCGATATCTACCAATGGAGCTTTGGCATATGCCCGAACGTTTTTATATTTCTTAAATAACGCTGGCGTAACTTGGTTGACTCTCTTATCGGTGCATTGCGCCGAAAGCACGGTCGCAATGGTTAATTCCAATGGATTGGAGAAATCCAATTCACAGCGAACATTGGGATATCTTTTGGTCAATATCCGATAGATAGCCCGAGCCTGCTTTCTGGTTTCGCGATCAGGGGCCATGCGAGTAAACTACCGATGTGCCACAGGAAGAAGAAGTCGTACGCAACGCCCCGCTATTTACCGCCCTCGATGAGGCTGCCGCGGCATCGCTGCGCGCCTCAATGGATTCGATAAAGATCGCCAAAGGATCAATCCTCTTTAAAGAGGGCGACGAGGGTGACCATTTGTACGTAATCATTGATGGCAAGTTAAAACTTGGGACTTCCAGCGGAGATGGACGCGAGAATCTGCTTTCCATCCTCGGACCGGGTGAAATGTTTGGCGAACTATCGCTCTTTGATCCAGGCCCACGCACATCGACTGCAACTGCAGTTACCGATGCTAAGTTGCTATCGCTGAGCCACGAAAAAGTCATTCCTTGGTTAAGGGAGAACCCAGAAGTTTCTCTGCAACTACTAACTAGATTGTCACAACGCCTGCGTCGCACAAATGAAGCGGTAGGAGATTTAGTCTTCTCCGATGTTCCAGGCCGTGTAGCAAAAGCACTTATCGATCTTGGCGAACGCTTTGGTAAGACAACTTCAGAAGGCCTCTTGGTAAATCACGATTTAACACAAGAAGAACTTGCTCAATTGGTGGGCGCATCACGCGAAACTGTAAATAAAGCGTTGGCTGATTTCGCAGGACGTGGTTGGCTTAAGTTAGATGGTCGTTCAGTATTGATTACTGATGCAGAGCGTCTAAGCAAGCGTTCGCGCTAAATCCTTTTAATTAAGCAACTTCAACGGTGAGTTCAATCTCCACCGGTGAGTTCAAAGGAAGTTCTGCTACTCCGATTGCGCTGCGGGCTGCAATGCCTGAATCGCCCCAAATATGCATAAAGAGCTCAGATGCTCCATTTGCTACAAATGGTTGGTTGATAAAACCTGATGCGCCATTTACATAGCAAACTACGCGAACAACTTTTACAATTGAATCAACCGGTGCAACAAGCTCAACTGCTGCTAAACAATTAAGTGCGCAAATTTCAGCTAGTTCTTTTGCTCGCTCTTGAGTGATTTCATCGCCAACTTTGCCGGTATCTGCCATTGCTCCATCTACCAGTGGAAGTTGTCCTGCGGTAAATACTATTTTTCCAGTGCGCACCGCTGGAACATAGGCAGCGACTGGCTTAGCAGCGACTGGAAGAGTCAAACCATTTTCTGCGAGTTTTGCACGGACATCAACAGCCATAACTATTTAACCTCACGCTTCATATATGCAACGAGTTGTTCGCCACCTGGCGCTGGAATAACTGTTACGAGTTCCCATCCATCTGAACCCCAGGTGTCGAGGATCTGCTTTGTGGCATGTGAAAGTAGTGGGACTGTGGCATATTCGAATTTCATTAATTTCCTCCGGCTAGCGCTGCTTTAACAAGTGATGAAACTAGTGAACCATCTGCTTTGCCAGCGATCTGACTTTTGATGGCTCCCATTACTTTGCCCATATCGCCAGGTCCAGCGGCGCCTGTTGATGCAACTGCGGCGGCAATCATTTTCTTAATGTCATCTTCTGAAAGTTGTGCTGGTAAATATTTAGCAATTACTTCGCCTTCAGCTCTCTCTTCCGCAGATTTATCTGGGCGATTGGCTTTTGCAAACTCATCGGCTGCTTCGCGACGTTTCTTAGCTTCGCGCGATAGGACAGTAATGATCTCGTCATCAGTTAGCACGCGGGCTTCTTTCCCGGCAACTTCTTCATTGGTGATAGCGGTTAAGACCATACGGATTGTGCCCGAGACGACCTTGTCGCTACTGCGAATCGCCTCGGTTAAGTCGCTCTTAAGTCTCTCTTTGAGTCCCACTAGGTGATGCTCCAATTCCTTGATCTGTTCGGGTGTATCTTCTCATGTAATGAGTTATCAACTTCGCCAGGCTGAGATCCCGATTCTGCCCGCAGGCCATGCGCCGATTCGGGTACTTCACTTCTCCGACCTGCATCTGACCCCATCTCGCAAAACTGAGATCGCTGATATCAAATCATTTATAGACCTGTCGCCAGATTTAGTCATCTCAACTGGTGACTTTTTAGCGCATATGAAGGCGGTTCCGACAACCCTTGATGCGCTAGATAAGTTGTTAAATCTTCCAGGACTTTTTGTATTTGGCTCAAATGATTATTACGCACCTAAGCCAAAGAACCCACTTAAATATTTATTGCCCGGACATGGCAAACGAATTCACGGAGAAGATTTGCCTTGGCCAGAATTAGATTTAGGTCTGCAAGCGCGAGGCTGGAAAAATCTAAATCACTCGCGGGCAACAATTCAAGTTTGCGATACAACTATCGAATCACGCGGCACCGATGATGCGCATTTAGAATTTGATAATTACTCATTGGTCGCTGGCAAACCTGATCAATGCGATATCGCAATTGGTGTAACACACGCACCCTATTTGAGAATTCTCGAAGGTATGGCAAGCGATGGTTTAGATGCAATTTTCGCGGGACATACCCACGGTGGACAAGTGCGCTTACCTTGGCCGGGCGGATCACGTGCACTTACAACAAACTGCGATTTACCCACATGGCGCGCGCGAGGTTTAACTAAATTTGGAAATGAACCTTATCTACACGTTTCTGCCGGAATGGGAACAAGCCCTTTTGCGCGAATTAGAGTTGCTAGCCCGCCAGAAGTTAGTTTGGTAACGCTTACTGCAAAGCAGCAATATCAGCGTCAACCATGAGTTCGGCTAACTCTTTCCAATGAGTCTTAGCCTTCCAGCCTAAGGCTTTCTCTACCTTAGATGGATCGCCTATAAGTGCATCAACTTCAGTTGGACGAATGTATTTCTTATCGGTTTCAACATGGTCTTGCCAATTTAAACCAGCGCGCGCAAAAGCTGCCTCCGCAAAGTCTTTCACTGTTGCCCCGACGCCAGTTGCAACCACGTAATCTGAAGGCTTATCTTGCTGCAACATCAGCCACATTGATTCGACATACTCTTTGGCATATCCCCAGTCGCGAACAGCGGTGAGATTTCCAAGAAAGACTTTATCTTGCTTTCCCGCTTTGATAGCGGCCACTGCACGAGTGATCTTGCGAGTTACGAAAGTTTCACCACGTCGTGGAGATTCGTGATTAAATAAAATTCCGTTGGTGGCGTGCATTCCATAACCATCACGGTAATTAACTGTGCACCAGTAAGCCATCAACTTTGCTGCGGCATATGGTGATTGCGGGCGGAACATGGAAAGTTCATTCTGGGGTGGTGGAGTCGACCCGTATAGCTCTGAAGTCGATGCTTGATAAAAGCGTGTATCAACATCTGCAGAGCGAATTGACTCTAGCAAGCCGACTGCGCCAACAGCATCTACTTGACCCGTGTACTGAGGCATAGTGAAAGAAACTTGCACGTGTGATTGTGCGCCGAGGTTGTAAACCTCGGTTGGTTTAATGTCGCGGATGAGGTTGGTTAGCCCAACGCCATCTATTAAATCGCCGTAATGCAAGAAGAGCTTTGGGTTCTTATCGTGCGGATCTTGATAAATATGATCTATGCGAGATGTGTTAAATGTTGAAGAGCGACGAATCAAACCGTGTACTTCGTAGCCCTTAGCAAGCAAGAACTCCGCAAGGTAAGAACCGTCTTGTCCGGTGACACCGGTGATGAAGGCAACTTTTCTACTCATCGTCGACTTACTCCCTTTGCAGTTGCATCGATGTACCACTCGATGGTTGTAGCGATTCCATCTCTTAGTGAGATTGCAGGTTCCCAACCTAGCGACTTAACCTTTGTTACATCAAGAACCTTACGCGGTGTTCCATCAGGTTTCGATGAATCCCAAGCGATTTCTCCCTTAAATCCGGCAAGTTCGGCTACCAGTTCAGCAAGCGCCTTGATTGTTAGATCTTCTCCGCTGCCAATATTTAAGTGTTGTGCTGAATCAAACTTTTCACCCGCAAGAACAACTGCTGCTGCTAAATCATCTACGTGCAGGAATTCACGCTTCGGGGATCCCGTGCCCCAAAGAGTTTCTTTGGCGCGGTTTTCCGCTGTTGCTTCAACAAAGCGACGAATAAACGCAGGCAAGACATGTGAGCCCTGTAATTCAAAGTTATCGCCTGGGCCATAAAGGTTTGTTGGCATCAACGAAATCCACTTGCGGCCATACTCTTTGCGGAAAGATTTAATCAACTCGATTCCCGCGATCTTTGCGATCGCATATGCGGAGTTCGTTTCCTCTAAAGGTCCAGTCAATAAATACTCTTCTTTAATCGGTTGCGCACAATCACGTGGGTAAATGCAGCTGGAGCCAAGAAAGATGAATTTTTCTACATCGGCAGCGTGAGCTGCTTCCATTAGATTACTTTGGATCCGCACGTTATCGGCTAGAAATTCCACTGGATAGGCGTTGTTGGCACCGATTCCACCAACTTTTGCTGCTGCATCGACGACAAGTTTTGGCTTAGCTTTTTTGATGAAATCGATCGTGGCATCGCGATCTAAAAGGTCACAGACGCTGCGGTTTATGCCAATTACCTGCTCGCCACTCTTTTCGTAGGCTCGCACAATTGCCGAACCGGCAAGACCTGTGGCACCTGCAACGACGATGGTCATGCAGTTGAGTCTACAGGCGGGTTGTTAATGAATTAGCGAGTGAATTCAGCGGCAACGAGTTCTGCTATCTGTGCAGTGTTTAACGCTGCGCCTTTTCGCAAATTATCTCCACAGACAAATAAATCGATTGATTTTGGGTCATCCAAAGACTGGCGTACCCGGCCCACCCAAGTCGGGTCAGTGCCCACGACATCGGCGGGTGTTGGGAATTCTTTCTTCTCTGGGTTGTCATAAAGCATTACACCTTCAGCCTTAGCTAGCGCAGATTGCGCTGCTTTGCGGGTAACAACCTTTGAGAATGTGGCGTGTACGGTAAGTGAATGTGTGGTGACTACCGGAACACGTACACAAGTTGCTGAGACCTTTAACTTTGGCATACCAAGAATCTTCCGTGATTCATTGCGTACTTTTAACTCTTCAGATGAATAACCATCTTCCTTTAAAGAACCTGCCCAAGGAACAACGTTCATCGCCAACGGCGCAGGGAAAGGACCTAGATCTTTAATAACCGCACGAAGATCTTTTGCCACCGAACCAAGGTTCTTCCCAGCAACTTTAGAGATCTGATCATGCAAAGCATCGATTCCGGGTTGTCCGGCACCTGATGCTGCTTGATATGACGATACAACTAATTCTTTCAGACCAAACTTCTTATTGAGTGCACCCATTGCCACAATCATTGAAAGAGTTGTGCAATTTGGGTTAGAGATAATTCCCTTGGGGCGATTCTTTATATCCTTTGGATTAACTTCTGGAACAACCAGCGGAACTTTCTTATCCATGCGGAATGCACCTGAGTTATCTACGACAACTGCACCACGCTTTGCGGCGATTGGCGCCCACTCGGCTGAAATCTCATCTGGCACATCGAACATCGCGATATCAATACCGTCGAATGCTTCAGGAGAAAGTGCAACAACAGTTAACTCTTCACCGCGACAGGTTAGCTTCTTGCCGGCGCTGCGCGCAGATGCAATTAAGCGAATCTCACCGTAAACATTTTTACGCTTACTTAAAATATCGAGCATCACTGTGCCCACTGCGCCAGTTGCACCGACGACAGCAAGAGAAGGAAGTTTCTTCGTCTTTTTCTTACTCATCGTCCTGATCCTCCATAAACAACTGCTTCTACTTGATCGGCATCTAAACCAAAGGCGGTGTGTGCTGCTCGAACGCCCTTTTCTAGGTCACTTTGGCGGCAAATTATTGATATTCGGATTTCAGAGGTTGAGATCATTTCAATATTTAGCCCTACTTCTGCCATTGCTGCGAAGAAGGTTGCAGTCACGCCAGGGTGTGAACGCATTCCGGCGCCGACAAGTGAGAGTTTGCCGATTGAATCATCGTATTGAATCGAAGCAAAACCGACTTCACCTTGGATCCGCTTCAGAATAGTCGTTGCATTTGCTCCTTCTGCTTTAGGAACTGTAAATGAAATATCGGTAAGGCCAGTAGCGGCAGCAGAAACATTTTGCACGATCATGTCGATATTGATATCAGCATCAGCAATTGCTTGGAAGATACGAGCTGCGACACCAGTGCGATCCGGAACGCCAACAATCGTTACCTTGGCTTCGGATTTATCGTGTGCGATTCCCGAGATAATTGCTTGCTCCATGTTTCCTCCTTCAGGATGGTTTTCAACCACCCAGGTTCCTTCGTTTGGTGAAAATGATGAACGGACGTGAATTGGTAAGTTGTATCGACGTGCATATTCGACGCAACGCAAGTGCAGAACTTTGGCACCTGCTGCTGCAAGTTCTAACATTTCTTCGTAAGTAACAGTCTTTAATTTGCGTGCAGATGGAACAACACGCGGATCAGCGCTAAAGACTCCATCAACATCTGTGTAAATCTCGCAAACATCGGCATCAAGTGCTGCAGCAAGTGCAACTGCAGTTGTATCTGATCCGCCGCGACCAAGAGTTGTAATATCTTTTGTATCTTGCGAAATTCCTTGGAAGCCCGCAACAATTGCAATCGCACCATCGTTCAGCGCTTCTTGAATTCGCCCCGGTGTCACATCAATGATGCGAGCGCGACCGTGTGCAGAATCTGTGATCACACCTGCTTGCGAACCTGTGAATGAACGAGCTTCGTGACCTAAATTTGAAATCGCCATAGCAAGCAGCGCCATTGAGATTCGCTCACCAGCGGTTAGCAACATATCTAATTCGCGACCGCCCGGAATCGGGGTGACAGCGTTTGCTAAATCGATTAATTCATCGGTGGTATCGCCCATTGCGCTTACGACGACAACGACCTGGTTGCCATCCTTTTTAGCCGCCACAATTCGGGCAGCCACGCGCTTCATGCCCTCGGCATCGGCAACAGAGGATCCGCCGTACTTCTGAACTATTAACCCCATAGGTCAATAGTGAAGCAATTTTTACGATCAAGCCACCCAATTAAAGGAAATCTCAATTATTGAGACGGGAGCGCGTTCAAATAATGAGACTCTTAGCCTTCTACGTTACGGCGACCCTCAAAGGCTCGTCCAAGGGTTACTTCATCTGCATATTCAAGATCGCCACCAACCGGCAGGCCGCTCGCCAGACGAGAAGTTTTGATTCCAAGCGGTTTAATCAAACGAGCTAAGTAAGTCGCCGTTGCTTCGCCTTCCAGATTTGGATCAGTCGCAAGAATTACTTCGGTGATATTTGAATCGGATAAGCGCACCATTAATTCACGGATGCGCAGTTGATCTGGACCAATGCCATCGATCGGACTGATTGCACCACCGAGCACATGATACTTCCCGCGGAATTCGCGGGTACGTTCGATTGCAATCACATCTTTACTTTCTTCAACCACGCAAATTTGTGTCAGATCGCGACGTGGATCGCGACAGATACGGCATTCCGTTTCTTCTGAAACGTTTCCGCATTGATCACAGAATCTAACGCGTTCCTTAACGGTGCGGATCGCATCGACTAACGTTAGTGCGGCATCACCATCGGATTGCAAGATATGAAATGCGATTCGTTGTGCGCTCTTTGGACCGATTCCGGGTAAGCGTCCTAAAGCATCGATCAGATCTTGGATCGCACCTTCATACATACCAGTGCTCATTAACTCTTTTTCTTTTCAGGGATAACAGTCGCACCGAGTTCAGCAGCGAGAAGTGCTGCACCTGATAATAAGTTCTTATCTGATGGGGCTTCATCTTTGCGAACTGAGCGGGCTTCAGGAGTTGAAGTTGTATCAATTGATGCATCAACGACTACTTCTATCTTGCGATCGATGCCAACGATTTCAATAAAGGCTTGACGCAGAATCTCATCTGATTCTGATCTAACGAATGAATCACGGGCGCCGGCGTTTACGATGCCGATCGTTATCAGCTTCTCATCTACTGCAACGATTTGTGCGGATGCGGAAAGGAGCGACCAGGTTAAGCGGCGGCGCTTCTTGACGTTCTCGATCACATCTGGCCAAAGGCGACGTAAACCTGCGATATCAAAGGCCTTGGGAGAAGAAACTGATTGGCTTGGCGACTCGGGTAAAGCTTCTTTAGAGTCGCCTCCGCCAACAGTTTCTTCTTTAACAACTTCTTTAACTTTAACCGCAGGTTTATCAGCAGCTTTTGGCGCATCTGCAATCTTTGGGGCTGGGGCAGGTGCAGGGGTTGAGGTTGTTATGTTTTCGACGCGTTCTAGGCGTTCAATCCGCGAGAGCATTCCGGCTTCGCTGTTATCTCCACCGGGCAGCAACATGCGACCGCAGATAAGTTCGAGAATTAAACGTGGAGCAGTAGCACCGCGCATCTGCGTTAAACCTTCTGCAGCAATATCTGCAGAGCGAGACAAGTTAGCGGCACCGATATTTGTTGCTTGGGTGCGCATACGTTCTAGCTGATCATCAGGTAATTCGCGCAAGATTGAATTGGCATTAGTCGCGGCAAGGGCATCAACGATCATTAAATCGCGCAGCCGTTCCAGCAAATCACTAGCGAAGCGACGGGGATCGTGGCCTGATTCGATCACGCGATCAATAGTCTTGAAGAGCGTTGCACCATCACGGGCTGCGAGTGCATCGACGGCATCATCAAGAAGTGCGCCATCGGTAAAGCCGAGCAATTGAATCGCGATTTCGTAACTGACCCCATCTGGACCAGCACCGGCAAGTAGTTGGCCTAGTACAGAAAGCGCATCACGAACTGAGCCACCACTAGCGCGCACGACAAGTGGAATCACGCCTTTAGCAACGGTTGCGCCTTCTTCTTTACAAATCTTTTCCAAGTGTTCCGCCAAGATTACTGGTGGAACTAAACGGAATGGATAATGGTGGGTACGAGAACGAATAGTTGAAATAAGCTTTTCAGGTTCAGTTGTTGCGAAGATAAAAATTACGTGAGGAGGTGGTTCTTCCACAACCTTCAAAAGCGCATTTGCTGCGCCCGGTCCAAGCTGATGCGCTTCGTCAATAATGTAAATCTTGTATCGGCTCTGCACTGGTGCAAAGAATGCTTTATCGCGTAAGTCGCGCGCATCATCGACTAAACCGTGGGTTGCCGCATCGAGTTCAATAACATCGAGTGAACCCGGGCCGTTTGCAACTAAATCTTTACAGGATTGGCAGAGGCCACAAGGAGTTGGGGTGGGGCCTTGTTCGCAGTTAAGTGAGCGCGCCATAATGCGAGCGCTAGAAGTTTTTCCGCAACCACGTGGTCCGCTAAATAAATAAGCGTGATGTGTTTTGCCAGATGTCAGTGCATTAGAAAGAGGAACGGTGACATGTTCTTGTCCGATTACATCTGCAAATACAGAAGGTCGATACTTGCGATACAACGCGAGTGACATATTCACTCCTCTCTTCTGCGCAACGATATTTACAACCTATTACAAAGTACCGACTGGCACTATATAAAGGACCCCCCACGCACCCATCAGAGCGCGCCTACCCTTGCTGTATTCCTACCCTGGGGGAGTTCAGCGCGGTAATGCCGCGTGAGGGATCTGGCGTAATCATAGTTATTACCCCGTTACCCTTAGCCAGTCGGGAGCGATCCCGCCAGGAGGATTCGCATAGCGGCCGAGTGCGCACGCTTGGAAAGCGTGTAAAGGGCAACCTTTCGAGGGTTCAAATCCCTCATCCTCCGCCAGAACGTG
>JBIJCP010000117.1:0-3680 GCA_044344635.1 Candidatus Planktophila sp.
CGCGTTGGTAATTGGATTTTATGATGGGTTAATCGGTCCCGGCACTGGATCTTTCTTAGTTCTTACCTTGGTTGCAATACTTGGCTTCGCTTTTTTATCCGCATCAGCAATCGCCAAGGTCGTTAATGTCGCGACAAACTTAGGCGCGATAATTATCTTTGGAGCAAATGGTGAGATTATTTGGAAGATTGGTCTAACGCTGGCGATCGCCAATGTCGCAGGCGGATTAATCGGAGCGCATCTAGCCCTAAAGGGTGGCTCAAATCTAGTTCGCAAAGTCTTCATGGGGGTGACGCTGGCTTTGATCTTTAAGGTAGCCCTCGATACCTTTACAGCAATTAATTAATGTTAAACTAATCTCCTAAAACAAGTTAATAACAATTTAATATGTAAGGAGCATCAAGTGTCATTGACGCAAGCAATAACCGATTTAATATCGCCGGCGGTAAGTGAAGCTGGATTCTTTCTAGAAGAAGTTCAAATCGCATCTCCAGGTAGCCATCGCATAATCACCTGTGTAGTAGATGGACAAACACCCCTAAATCTTGATCAAGTAACCGTGGCATCTCGTTTAATTTCAGAACTCTTAGATACAGCAGAATTTATGGGAGAGACCGCCTTCACCTTAGAAGTGACATCACCAGGTGTTGATCGCCCACTAATTTATCCGCGCCATTGGACAAAAAATTTAACCCGTCTTATTAAAGTGACTTTACTTGATGGGACTACCACCACAGGTCGCCTTACTGAATTCAATGAAAGCAATGCGACCTTAGTTGAGAATATTAAAGGTCGAATAAAAGAACACTCAATTGCATTTGCGGATATCAAGCGCGCTGTTGTTGAAATTGAATTTAATCGTAAGGAATCCAGTGATGAATAAATCACAGGTGGATGTGGAAGCGCTAATCGCGCTGGCTACCCATAAAGAAATTCCGCTTGAGCAGTTAATTACTGAGATCGAAGCAGGAGTACTTGAGGCTTACTACCAAACTCTTGAACCAAAGCGCCAAGCACGAGCCACAATTGACCGTGAAAGTGGAGAAATTTCTATCTTCGTTCCCACATTCAATGAGATCGGCGAACGCGTTAGCGAAGATCGTGATGAGCCAGATGGTTTTGCCCGCACGGTTAACTCAGTTGTCAGGCAAGTGATTAAATTAAAGATGCGCGCTACTAATGATGCCGAAATTGTCGGTGAATTTAGCGCTTCTGTGGGTGATGTCATTTCTGGCATCGTTCAGCAGGGGCGAGACCCAAAGATGATAAATGTGAATTTAGGTCGTGTTGAAGGGCGTATTCCTCCACAAGAACAAGTCCCCGGTGAAATTTATCAACACGGTGATCGTATTAAGTGCTTTGTAGTTGAAGTAAAGCAGGGGCTAAAGGGTCCAGAGATAATGCTCTCGCGCAGTCACCCCGCGCTTGTTAAACAATTATTTGCGCTCGAAGTTCCCGAGATAAAAGATCGTATTGTGGAAATTGTAGAAGTCGCCCGCGAGGCTGGCCATCGCACGAAGATCGCGGTTCGTTCACATCGCGCTGGAGTTTCTGCAAAAGGATCTTTAATTGGACCAATGGGTGCGCGTTCACGTGCGGTGATGGATGAGTTGCACGGTGAGAAGATAGATATAGTCGATTGGTCTGAAGATCCTGCCGAATTTGTAGCCCAAGCACTTGCGCCAGCAAAGGTAGCAAAGGTAGAAATAATTGATCTAGCAATGCGTTCGGCTAAGGTCACCGTGCCCGATTATCAACTCTCACTTGCAATCGGCAAAGATGGTCAGAACGCCCGACTCGCTGCGCGATTGACCGGTTGGAGAATTGATATACATTCAGATACCCCAGCAACCAGGTAATTATCCGCATATTTAGGTTAATTGGGGCTCATTCGCTATCCTTATCCCTTGGTTGATGGTGACAAGAAATGATGGCAATGCGAGGAAGTATCAAGTCGATACGCACCTGCATCGTTTGTCGTAAATCTCAAGATCCATCACAACTACTTCGAGTTAACTGCATTGAAGGGGTTATCACTCCAGCCAAAGGCAGAAAATCTCAAGGTAGGGGAGCGTGGCTACACATTCAGTGTGGATACGCCGCCATAGAACGGAAAGCATTTAAATCGGCCTTCAAGCTCGATGAGATGCCAGATGTAACTCAATTCAAGAAGTTCCTTGCGGAACTTTTCATAGATCAAAAAGTTCAATAAGGAACTTTTTAATAGATATGGATGCGAAAGATATGAAACTCAAATGAGCTCGTTCAGATTATGAGGTCGTACAACTAAGGCTCGCATCCCTAGATAAATATCTAGAATAAAGATTGCGGGCCAAGACAGGAGAAATGTGTCAAAGGTCCGCGTACATGAGTTGGCAAAACAACTCGGTATGGAGAGCAAGGTAGTTCTTGCCAAACTCCAAGAAATGGGCGAATTCGTCCGTTCAGCATCATCAACAGTAGAAGCGCCGGTCGTGCGCAAGCTCATTGAGATGTATCCCGATGCCAAACCCGTTGAAGAGAAGAAGCCAGTCAAGAAGGCAGCCGCGAAGAAGACCGCTGCCAAAAAGTCCGCTGAAGTAAATCCAGAGTTAGCCGCTGAGTTAGCCGCTGAACTCGGTGTGGATTTAGAAGCGTTGAAGGCTGCCCGCGCAGAAAGTATTGCACCGGCTCCAGTTGAGCCAGAGAAAGTTATTGATAAGTCTGATACCCAAGAGGTAAAGCCTGCGACACCACGTCCTGGCAATAATCCATTCTCAACGAGTGGAAGTTCGGCTCCACGTCCACCACGTCCTGGTAATAATCCATTTTCAACTGGTAGCGCAGTACCTCGCCCACCACAACGTCCCGCAGGTACAACCGGTGCACGACCTGGAATGTCAGGACCACGTCCTGGTTCAGTGCGTCCTGGTTTTGCAGCGCGACCAAATACTGCGCGCCCAGCAAGTACAGGCGGTCCAAGTAATTTCCCACCACGCACAGGTGGCGCACCATCATCGAGTCCTTATCGTTCAGGCGGTCCATCAACTGGTGCACCAGCAGCTGGCGCTGCGCAACGTCCAGGCGGCGCACCAAATCGCGGCCCAGGTCGTGGTGGCGCAGCAGGAGCGTTCGGAAAGAATGCAAGTAAAAGTAGTAAGCGCAAACCAAAATCTAGAAAAGCGCTACGCGATGAATTCGACAATATGCAAGCGCCGCAATTGGGTGGCGCAGTTATCCCGCACGGAGATGGCAAGACGCAAATCCGTATGCGTCGCGGATCAACTTTGGCGGATTTCGCCGAGAAGATTGGCGCAGATGCAGCAGCGTTAGTCGCGGCGCTATTTCACTTGGGAGAAATGGTTACCGCAACTCAATCAGTAGATGCAGATACCTTTGAAATTCTTGGCGCACAACTTGGATATGTAATCCAGATTGTTAGCCCCGAAGATGAAGATCGCGAATTACTGCAAGATTTCGATATCGATTTAGCCCAAGAAATTGCTGATCTCGATGCTGATTTACTTGTTGCGCGTCCACCAGTTGTGACAGTTATGGGACACGTCGATCATGGTAAAACCAGTTTGTTAGACGCAATCCGTAAATCTGAGGTTCTAAAGTCTGAGGCCGGAGGAATTACCCAGCACATTGGCGCCTACCAAATTCACCACGATCACGACGGCGTCAACCGCGCAATCACC
>JBIJCP010000118.1:0-3644 GCA_044344635.1 Candidatus Planktophila sp.
ATCACCAGGAAGGATGCGAATGTAGTTCTTTCGCATCTTGCCGCTGATGTGCGCAAGAATTTTGTGCCCATTAGTTAGTTCAACGCGAAACATTGCGTTAGGTAAAGCTTCTGCAACGGAACCTTCAATCTCGATGGCGCCATCTTTGCTAGCCACTAATACCCACTTCTGTTTCAAATTGAACCCACACCCGTTTGCGAGCGCGGTTGCACCCACCAAAAACCCTCAGGATTTCCGCTAGGCGCGAAGGTGCAGTCTAAAGCCACCCCCCTTATAAAGGGAAATTGGCGAAAGTGGCCCTATTGGACCCCCTAGACACGCCTAATCTTTAGGGCAAGAGGGGCTCTTTCGCTCTGGAAATCCTCCCGGCGGAGCCAATTAACCCCTGATCATGTTAAGAAAGTAGCTCTGAAACTTCTATCCCTAATGTGCCCAACCGCTCGCGTCCGCCATCAAGTGCGGTCAACACGAAAGGCTTTCCATCAGGCAGCAAGGCGAAGGTGTGTTCAAAGTGAGCGCCGCGTGACTTATCTTGAGAGATGACCGTCCAGTCATCACCAAGAACTTTAGTTTTATGAGTTCCACGTGTGATCATCGGTTCGATGGCTAGAGCCATGCCGACAATTAACTCTGGGCCATTGCCAGCTTTTCCAAAATTTAGAATGTGTGGCTCTTGATGCATTTCAGTACCGATGCCGTGGCCGCCATACTCTTGCAGGATTCCATATTTTCCTTGCGAATCTACATAACTCTCAATTGCATGACTTATATCTGTTAAGCGCGCACCAAGGTGACCGGCGGCGATTCCGCGCCACATAGATTCTTCGCAAACATCCATCATCTTCTGATCTTGCGGATCAACGGTTCCGACTCCAACAGAGAACGCTGCATCGCCGTGCCAGCCATCGACAATGGCTCCACAATCGATTGAGAGTAAATCGCCCTCATTTATTACTCGGTTACTCGGGATACCGTGAACTACCTCTTCATTGACAGATACACAGATAGTCGCTGGGAAGCCGTGGTAATTTAAAAAATTCGAGGTGGCCCCATTTCGCTTGATGCAGGCAGCGGCAACCGCATCAAGTGCGCTAGTTGTCATTCCTGGTTTGATCGCGCTGCGAATCTGCTGATGAATGTCGGCTACTACTAAGCCGGCGCGGCGCATTACCTTGAGTTGCTCAAGGGTCTTTATCTGAATCGCCATTTATATATCTTAATTAAGCAAGGCGGCTAAGCGCGGAAATTGCTTGCTCAGTAATTTGCGCAACTGATCCAACCGCTGGAATCGTAAGCAGAATTCCTTCGTTGCGATAGAAAGCGATTATCGGGGCGGTCTGCTCTTCATAAACTTCTAGGCGGCGCGCGATTACCTCTTCTTTATCATCCTCGCGTTGATATAAGTCGGCGCCTTCGCAAGAAGAACATTTCGTGGCTCCGGCTTCTGAAGGCGCACCACAAGCGCGACAGGTACGACGAGATGACAGACGTTTAATGATTTCATCAGCTGCAATGGAAAGTTCAAGTGCAGCATGTAGCGGGGTATTTCGCTCTGCCAGAGCGGCGCGAAGCACCTCGGCCTGCGCGACGTTGCGCGGATAGCCATCTAGCAAAAAGCCATTTGCAAGATCATCTTGAGTTAAACGATCTTTGACCATGTCATTCGTTACGGAGTCAGGGACTAACTCGCCACGATCCATAAATGCTTTTGCCTGATTGCCGAGTTCGGTTCCGGCCTTTAAATTGGCGCGAAAAATATCACCTGTAGAAATGTGTGGGATCGAGTAATGCGCTGCCAGGAATTGAGCTTGTGTTCCTTTACCAGCACCTGGTGGTCCAACCAGGATTAAACGCATTAGCGCAAGAACCCCTCATATGAACGTTGCTGCAATTGGCTTTCAATCTGCTTGGCAGTATCAAGACCAACGCCGACAACGATCAGGATCGCTGTTCCGCCAAATGGGAAGTTTTGCGTTGCACCAAATACGATCAGTGCGCCAATCGGAATAATCGCAACCAGGGCTAGATAGAGCGAGCCGGGAGCTGTGATTCTTGAGAGAACATATTGCAAATATTCAGAAGTCGGACGACCTGCACGAATACCTGGAATAAACCCACCGTACTTCTTCATATTGTCAGCGACTTCATCTGGGTTAAAAGTGATCGCAACGTAGAAGTAAGTGAAGAAGATGATCAGCGCTGAATAGGCGGTCACATAAATAATATTGTCGCCATTAATCAAGTTACGGGAAATCCAAATCGCCCAGGCTGCTTCGCTGCTGGTGAAGTTGACGATCAAAGATGGAATGTAGAGAAGTGAGGATGCGAAGATAACTGGAATTACGCCAGCCTGGTTTACCTTAATCGGGATATATGTGCTGGTTCCGCCATATGCCTGGCGTCCCACCATGCGCTTGGCATATTGCACTGGAATTCTGCGCTGAGCTTGCTCAACGAATACAACCGCTGCAACCACAGCGATACCAACTGCTAGCACAACGATAAATGCGAATAGGCCCTTTTGAACTTGGATACTCCAAAGCTGGCTAGGGAAAGTTGCAGAAATTGATGTGAAGATAAGAATCGACATACCGTTACCGATACCACGATCAGTAATTAACTCACCGAGCCACATGATTACAGAAGTTCCAGCTGTCATAACAATGATCATTGTTACGATTCGCTGCCATGATGTGTCAGGAATAATCGCTTCGTTACATCCGGAGATCAAACGTCCTGGTGTACGTGCAACCGCAACTAAACCAGTAGATTGCAAAACTGCCAGACCAATAGTTAGGTAACGAGTGTATTGAGTTAACTTGGCGGTACCCGATTGACCCTCTTTCTTTAAAGTCTCAAAGCGAGGGATAACAACGGTAAGAAGTTGCACAATAATTGAGGCAGTGATGTAAGGCATGATTCCAAGTGCGAAGACAGAGAGTTGAATCAACGCTCCACCTGAGAAAAGGTTGATCAAGCCAAAGAGCCCACCACTTTGAACTTGGTTTAAGCAGCTCTGAACCGCAGTGTATGAAACACCTGGTGTTGGTACTACAGAACCAAAGCGGAATAACGCCATGATTGAGAGAGTGAAGAAGATCTTCTTGCGCAGATCTGGTGTCTTAAAAGCCATTGCGAATGCTGAAAGCATTAATCTTCTCCCTCTATCAAATCAACGGAATAAAGTTATTTAAACCTTATAGAACCTTGGTTGAACCACCAGCGGCAGCAATTTTTTCAACTGCTGATGCTGAGAAAGCGTGTGCTGTAACAGATACCTTGACGGCGATATCGCCATTGCCAAGAACCTTTACAGGCAAGCTATCGCGTACTGCGCCCTTTGCGATCAAATCTGCAACTGTAACTTCTCCACCCTTAGGGAAGAGATCGTTAATTGTTGCAACGTTAACTGCTTGGTACTCAATACGTGCTGGGTTCTTAAAGCCGCGCAGCTTAGGTAAACGCATAACCAACGGAAGCTGGCCACCCTCAAAACCTGGGCGAACAGTGTTACGTGCATGCGTTCCTTTACCACCGCGACCGGCGGTCTTACCCTTTGATGCTTCACCGCGACCCTTACGAGTCTTGGCTTTCTTTGCACCTGGGGCTGGACGAAGGTGATGAAGTTTTAGCGTCATCTTTAT
>JBIJCP010000119.1:0-3622 GCA_044344635.1 Candidatus Planktophila sp.
GCATCTACCTGAACCAGGTCGCGATGGGCCAAGCCAAGAAGTACTCACTGAACTAGGAGAGCTAATTGATGCTGCTGGCGGTCGTACTCTCGCCCTCTTTAGTTCTTGGCGTGGTGTGGAAGCAGCCGATGCTCACCTGCGCGATGTCTTAAAAGAGCTACCGATCACCATTATCACGCAAAAACGTGGGGATGCAGTTGGTCCACTCGTTGAAAGATTTGCAAAAGATGAGACCTCAATTTTGCTCGGCACTATGTCGCTCTGGCAGGGAGTAGATGTTCCCGGCAACTCTTGTATTTTGGTTGCGATAGATCGCATTCCATTTCCGCGCCCAGATGAACCAGTAATGTCCGCGCGCGCATCGTTGGCCGATGCGGCAGGCGGCAGTGGATTTATGCAGGTTTCGTTGCCACGTGCAGCGTTGTTATTGGCGCAAGGTACTGGGCGGTTAATTCGCAGCGTTGATGATCGCGGGGTAGTGGCGATTTTAGATTCACGGATTGTGACCAAACGCTACGGAAGTGTCCTACTTAACTCGATGCCACCACTTTGGCGCACTTCAGATGGAGAAGTTGTCCGAGAATCACTGCGCAGATTGAATAAGGAGCTCTAACTTTTTCTGTAGCGCAGGCCACGAAGCGGCAAAGCTGGGATGCAGTTGCAAGCGAATTACATCCGCAAATAAGACCCATTTAACTTCGTGAGATTCATCATTTAACTCGTGCGCTTCTAACTTCTCGTTCGCTTCTGCAATAACTGTCTCGTAGCTCCACATACCGTGGTTATCGGTATGGTTATCTCGCGGGGTTATACATTGTGGATCAATTCCGGTCTCTTCAACGGCTTCGCGAATTGCGCCTTCAATAACGGTCTCGTGAGAATCGCGCGCTCCGCCAGGAATACCCCAAGTGTCACCGTTATGCACCCAAGGTGCGCGATGTTGTAAAAGAATTGCACCATCTCGATAGATTAAAAGGCCAGCTGCGCCATTTAGACCCCAGTGTTTACTTCCACAAGCACAATCGATCCAACCATCTCCATCGCGCGCCGCCATAACGCTACCTTCTCACACCTATCCACAGTTATCGAATTTCTAGGGCTGAGAAACTGCTTAACGATCTATCTTCCGCCAGATGAAAGCAAAATTCCTGGTATTAATCGCAATACTTTCCTTATCTTCTATAAATTCCAGCAGCGCAGCAGATTGCGAAAGCGCTTGTGTGGATGTTTACACCCAAGATGGCCAATTAATCTTCGAAGCGCGTAAAGGTAGCGGGCCAAAGGCCAGCGCTACCCCTAAACCAGTTGCCAAACCGAAACCTCCTTCTGCTCCTAAGCCAGTTGCCAAAGCTAAACCAACGGTAAAGCCCAAGGTTGTTGTTCAACCAAAGGTTGTCGCTAAGCCCAAGGTTGTTGTTAAACCTAAGGTAGTAACTCCAAAGAAGAGCGCGCCGAAACCGGTCGCTGCAACTTCTCTTAGCGATCGCATCAGCAAATCTCTGCCGACTCTTGGGATTTCATATCAGCCAAATTTTCAACCCTTGATAAACGTGCCGGTCTATTTCTGGAGCGATACCCCAGCAACTTTCCGCACCAAGGTTGATCTTATTGGTGAGGTAATCGATGTAACGATGCGCCCATCATTTACTTGGGCTTTTGGAGATGGAACCTTTATAAACACAACTGATGCAGGTGCGCCATTTCCTAACGGAAAGGTAGTCCACACATTTTCAAACCCAGGCACTTATCCCGTTGTTTTAATCACAACTTGGGGTGGCACATTTACACATAATGGTGTGGTGCGCTCAATTACCGGAGAAATTAAAAAGATCTCCGCCCTGACCATCACCGTGGTGGCAGCTAACACCCGTTTTATGGATTGAGAGATATGACCACCCTTACTTCACCTCACGATCTGATTGCGGCAATTCCATTTCTAATCGGGTACCACCCGGTTGATTCACTTGTGATCGTTTCCATAAAAGAAAATTGCATCGGAATGGCGATGCGCGTTGATTATCCAAGTGATTTACCCGATTCGGCTTACGATCTGCTGGCCGCACACCTGGAGCGGGAAGCTGCGACTAGCGCGCTGCTGGTCGCATATCTACCTGCTGGGCGTTGTGATGGGGAAGTCGTCTTGGGCGATCTGGCGCGGGCGATTGCGCGAATCGGCGTCGATGTAGATGAAGCGCTCTTAATTGCAGATGGAAGATATAGATCAACGCTCTGCGGTGATATCGAATGCTGTCCACCTGAGGGAAGAGATTTACCGGCGATTGATTCATCGCGCGTTGCGGTAGAACGTGTAATCGCGGGTAGAGCTATGCCCTTTGCCAATATCGAAGCGCTCACCGAATCTATTTCCTCACTTGCAATTTGCGAAGATGAAAAATGGATCGCGCGAGTCAGTAAATTCCTCGTTTCAGAGAGAGCCAAGAATTTAAATAAATTACAACGCGATGGAGCAACCGCGGTGATAGATCTGGCTGGTGAATTTGCCGCGGGGCGTGGAATTGAAGATCTAGAACTCGCCGCCCGGGTTATCGGTCGCTTATCTGAGATTCAGGTGCGCGATTTTGCTTTGGGCAGCCATAACGACGAAGAGATAGAAACTTATTTCACGATGTGGCGCGCGTTGTTGCGAATTGCACCGACAGGTTATGTCGCACCGATCGCATCGCTCTTCGCCGCACTGGCCTACGAAAGTGGCGATGGCGCCCTGGCTCACCGCGCTTTAGATCGCGCGCTAGCTGATGTAAATGGATACTCGCTAGCGCTGCTCTTGCGCCGGGTATTCACCGCTGGCTGGCCACCACAATCATTTGCGGCGATGCGTCGCGAGCTGCATCCTAAAGTCTGCGCAGGAATCTTCGGTGCAGATTGAAAGAGAGTGAATTGGTTACGGGATGAAGCTATTTAACTGATCAAATAAAGCAGGAGATGCCGCGACGATCTTGCCGCCGCCTTCCAGGCCACTATCTTTAATGAAGTTATTGATACGTCCGCCTGCCTCTTGCACGATTAACAAGGCGGCTAAACAATCCCAAGAGTAAATATGCTTTTCGATATAGCCAATCAAAGCGCCACTGCCTACATAACAAATTCCTAGCGCGCCAGAACCATTGCGATGGTACATACCGCCATTTTCAAGGAGCCCAGTCATCATCTGGATTAGCTCACTTGGCTTGGTGCGATTGGAATATCCAACGCTGACGATTCCATCATTTAAGGTCTTGGCATCGCGCACCTTGATTGGCTTATCGTTAAGGGTTGCGCCCTTACCTTTTTGGGCGGCAAAGAATTGATTACCAGCCGGGCTATAGACCAAGCCGATCAACATCTCTTCACCACTGATAAATGCGATTGATACACACCAACTCGACATCCCCATTAAAAATGGCTGGGTGCCATCAATTGGATCGACTACCCAAATTCCCTTGGCTCCTGCTAAATCAGCAGCGCCAGTTTCTTCGCCGAAGAAGGCATCTTCGGAATATTTCGCTTTGATCGCTTCTTTAATCAGAACCTCGGTGTTGTAATCAGCTTGGCTGACAAAATCCTGCGGCCCTTTACTTTGGATATCTAAAGTCTCCAGCGAGTTAAAGTAAGTCATCGCTAG
>JBIJCP010000019.1:0-12654 GCA_044344635.1 Candidatus Planktophila sp.
CGATGTAATCTGTCATAAATAAGGGTTCTGCGCCGCAGACCACCAAATCATCTACAACCATTGCGACTAGATCTTCGCCGATTGTGTCGTAAATCCCCATCTGTCTGGCAATTTCAGTTTTGGTACCCACACCATCGGTTGAAGTTGCTAGAAGAGGTTTGCTTAATTTCTTTAACGCGCTGGCATCAAATAAACCGGCAAAACCTCCGATGCCGCCCAATACTTCAGGACGAGTTGCTTTGGCGATCGAAGCTTTCATTAACTCAACGGCGCGATCACCTGCATCGATATCCACGCCTGCTTCTTTATATGTGCTCATCTTTTTACTTGTTCTGGGCTCTTGACAGTTTCAGTAATCTCTAGGCGCATCTTTCCTTCAGACATATCTGTCGGAACCGAAATTGGATATTTGCCAGTAAAACAAGCGGTGCAGAGCTTCTCTTCTGGGATTGTCGTAGCCTCGATTAAGCCTTCCAGTGAGACATAACTCAAAGAGTCGGCGCCAATGGATCGACGAATTTCTTCAACTTCTAATCCGCTGGCAATTAATTCTGCGCGAGATGCAAAATCAATTCCGTAGTAACACGGCCATTCCACTGGTGGACTGGATATACGGACGTGAATCTCGTGGGCACCGGCCTCACGAAGCATTCGCACAATCGCACGTTGGGTATTTCCGCGCACAATCGAATCATCCACAACAATAATGCGTTTCCCTTCGATGATTTCGCGTAATGGATTTAGCTTTAAGCGAATTCCCAACTGCCGGATCGTTTGTGAAGGTTGGATAAATGTGCGCCCAACATAAGAATTCTTCACTAAACCTAGGCCGTAAGGAATTCCTGATTGTTGGGCATAACCAATCGCTGCCGGCGTTCCAGATTCAGGAACCGGAATTACCAAATCTGCATCGACTGGGGCCTCAATCGCTAAACGTTTTCCGATACGTACCCGTGTTGCGTGAACACCTTGTCCTGCAATTGTCGTATCTGGACGAGCGAGATATACATATTCAAATAGACATCCCTTTGGGTCTGGTTTAGCCCAGATCTGTGAACGGATTCCATCTTCATTGATCGCTAAAAATTCACCGGGTTCTACCTCGCGCACAAAGGCTGCACCGACAATATCTAGCGCTGCAGTTTCTGATGCAACTACCCATCCACGTTCTAACTTCCCGATCACAAGTGGTCTAACTCCGTGGCGATCGCGAGCGGCGTAGAGAGTTTTCTCATCCATAAATACGAGCGAGAAAGCGCCTTCAAGCTTTGGCAAGACAGCGATTGCGCTTGCCTCCACATTCTTCTCATCCTGCAATCCAATTAGCGCAGTCATAATTTCAGTATCTGTGGTGGCACCACGACCGTTCTTAGCTGCTTCACCTTCTAGCTTCTGAACCATCTCGGCCAGATCTCCGGTGTTAGTTAGATTGCCATTATGTGCCAGGGCTAAAGTGCCGTATTTAGTGGGCCTTAGCGTTGGTTGCGCGTTAACCCAGGTGCTTGATCCAGTTGTGCTGTAACGACAATGGCCGATCGCTAAATCACCGGTCAAAGATGCTAAATCGGTCTCCGTAAATACTTGCGAAACCAAACCCATATCTTTGTAAATCAAAATTCGTTCACCATCACTTGCTGCGATACCAGCCGATTCTTGGCCACGATGTTGCAGCGCATATAGCCCGTAAAAAGTTAGCTTGGCAACTTCTTCTTTCGGCGCCCAAACCCCAAAAACACCGCACGCATCTTGTGGCGCTTTATCGTCATCTAAGACGTTGTGGTTTAAGAGACCATCGGGGCGGCGCGTCATGGCTTAATCCTAATCGGCAAAAGTTCTGTTAAATCAGCGCGCGCACCGGAGGCGTTTATATCCCCGGCTGACATTGCATCTGCCCAGGTTCGCTCACCCTTGGCAAGGGCCAACCAAGTTTCAGCGCTCATCTCAATTACATTTGCTGGGGTCCCACGAGTATGCGCTGGACCATCACCGCATTGCACAGCTGCGTACGGTGGAATACGAACTTCTATAGCGCGACCAGGTGCGCGATCAACTAAAGCAGCGAGCATCTGCTTGACTTCTTCCAGAATTATTGGATCGCGCATCTTTATCCAAACAACTTAGGAAAAGTTTCAGAATGTGCTTTGCCCAGCTCTGTTAAGGAGATATCTGCGCCATTTATTACCAGGCTCGTACCGCCAGTGGTTCCGAGTTTGGTAATCGTTATCTTATTTTGTTTGGCCAAAGAAGTTAGCGCTGCGGCTTTCGCAGGGTCGACGGCGACTACAACGCGCCCTGGAGATTCTGAAATTAAAGTGATTCCTGGATTTTCAATTTCAACAACTGCACCGATGTTATGGCGCAGCACCATTTCAGTTAGCGTTGCACTCAGTCCACCTTGGCTTAAATCGTGTGCTGCAGAAAAAATTTGTGATGTGCGCCCTGCAACCAACAAGTTAATTAAACGCATTTCCCGCTGTAAGTCAGCGATCGGTGCATTTCCGCCGCGTTTGCCATGCATATACGCCCACTCGCTGCCCGCGATGTCATCTGCGGTATCACCAAGTAAATAAAGTTCAAGTCCAGCGCGATTAAAGCTCATCGGTGTGCGTGTGCGAACATCATCAATAACGCCGAGCACGCCGATAACTGGAGTCGGCAAGATCGCAACTGCACCTGTTTGGTTGTAGAAAGAGACGTTGCCACCAGTAACGGGTAACCCCATCTCTAAACAACCATCGGCCAGGCCACGAACTGATTCTGCAAATTGCCACATTACGCCCGGATCTTCGGGAGAGCCAAAGTTAAGACAATTAGTAACGGCAAGCGGTTTTGCGCCGGCGGTCGCAATATTGCGTGCCGCTTCAGCAAGTGCCAGCTTTGCACCTTCATAAGGATTTAAGTACGACCAGTTTGCGTTGGCATCAGTTGCAATCGCAACTCCAAGGTTTGTTTGCTCATCAATGCGGACCATTCCGGAATCATCTGGCTGAGATTGAATCGTGTTTCCTTGAACATACCGATCGTATTGCGATGTTACCCAAGATTTATCGGCAAGGTTTGGTGTGGCAGCTAATTTAAGAATGGTCTCTTTGATTTGATCTACTGTCACAGGTCGCGGAACGGTTACTATCTCCGCATTTACACGATCTACATATTCTGGTTTTGCCAACGGACGGCTATAGACCGGGCCTTCGTGTGCCACGGTACGTGGTGGCACATCAACAATTAATTCACCATGCCAAGTTATTTCTAGGCGTTCGCCATCTGTTACTTCACCGATTACCGTGACTGTGACATCCCACTTCTCGCAAATCTCTAAGAAGCGAGCGATGTGCTTAGGTTCCACAATCGCGCACATGCGCTCTTGTGATTCTGACATCAAGATTTCTTCTGGGGATAAAGTGGCATCACGCAGCGGAACCCGATCAAGTTCCACTTTCATTCCCCCGCTGCCACCAGATGCCAACTCGCTGGTGGCGCAAGATAAGCCTGCCCCGCCAAGGTCTTGGATACCTACAACTAAATCTTCGGCGAAAATTTCTAGCGAGCATTCGATTAAGACTTTTTCAACAAATGGATCGCCAACTTGAACTGCAGGGCGTTTTGCTGGACCAGTTGCATCAAAAGTTTCAGAGGCTAAGACAGATACTCCGCCGATACCATCGCCACCGGTCTTTGCGCCATAGAGAACAACTAGGTTTCCCGCCCCTGCCGCTTTAGCGAGTTTGATATCGCTATGTTTCATTACCCCAACACATAAAGCGTTTACAAGTGGATTGCCAATATACGTTTCATCGAAAACGACTTCGCCGCCGATATTTGGTAGACCTAAACAATTTCCATATCCACCAACGCCCGCGATGATTCCAGGCAGAACGCGACGGGTATCTGCCGCATCGGCGGGACCAAAACGAAGCGGATCCATCACTGCAATCGGGCGCGCACCCATAGTTAAAATATCGCGAACGATTCCACCAATTCCGGTTGCTGCGCCTTGGTACGGCTCAACAAAAGATGGGTGGTTATGCGATTCAATTTTAAAGGTAACTGCATATCCCTGGCCGACGTCGACGACTCCGGCATTCTCACCGATACCGACAAGCAGGGCATCTGTCTTTACCGCTTTCTCGCCAAATTGTTTCAAATGAACTTTGGAAGATTTATAGGAACAATGCTCTGACCACATTACCGAATACATCGCTAACTCAGATGATGTGGGTCGGCGACCTAAAATTTCTTTGATGCGTGCATACTCATCACCCTTCAAACCAAGTTCAGTAAAGGGTTGGTTAGTATCTGGATTGGCTTTAGCAAGTGCAACGGTATCGAGCGCCACTACTTCACCATCGCATTTAATACTGAAGTAAAGAAACCCAAACCATCAGCAGTTGGTCCAGTTAAAGGATCGATCGCGTGTTCTGGGTGAGGCATTAAGCCGACCACATTGCCGCGCTCGTTGGTGATTCCTGCGATTTTATTCCGTGAACCATTGGGATTTTCGCCGACATAACGAGCAATAATCCGGCCTTCGCCTTCTAGCGCTGCCAGTGTTGCATCGTCACACTGGAAAGAGCCTTCACCATTTTTTAGTGGGATCACAATCTCTTGCCCGACTTTGTAAGAGCTCGTCCATGCAGTTTGGTTATTCGTTATCTCTAGCTTTTGGTCGCGGCAGAGAAAATGTAGTTCGTGATTGCGAGTTAGAGCACCTGGCAGTAAATGCGCCTCGCAAAGTACTTGGAAACCATTACAGATCCCAAGAAGTGGCATTCCACCAATTGCGGCATCAATGATCTTTTCCATAACTGGAGCAAAGCGTGATATTGCACCACAACGCAGGTAATCACCGTAAGAAAAACCACCGGGCAAGATGACGGCATCCACACCTTTTAAATCGGCATCGTTATGCCAGAGCGATATGGCGGTGGTTCCGGCATGCGTTGCTGCACGCGCAGCGTCACGGTCATCTAAAGTGCCGGGGAAAGTTACTACGCCAACTTTCATTTACTTCTCAACTCTGACGGTAAAGGTTTCGATTACAGGATTGGCAAGTAGTTTCTCGGCTGCTTTTTCTACTTCAGCAAGTTGTGCAGGGGTTGGATCGCCATCGATTTCAATTTCAAAGTGTTTTCCTTGACGCACGCTCTTAGCAAAGGTGAAACCAAGTCGAGGTAGCGCGGCAGAGACAGCGACTCCTTGTGGGTCGAGAATTTCTGGCTTTAACATCACATCGACCACGATCTTTGCCATTTGCTGCTCCTTTAGTTTCTTAAAACTTCATACCTGTAATGCGGAAAAACGCTTCTTCATATCGCGCTGCAGTCTTTTCGATTATCTCTGCAGGCAATTCTGGTGGTGGGCTCTTCTTATCCCAGCCGCTGGCGGTAAGAAAATCTCTGACAAATTGTTTATCAAACGAGGCAGGTGCGCTACCCGGGGCCCAAGAAGTCGCCTCCCAAAAACGAGAAGAATCAGGCGTCAGCGCTTCATCGCCGAGGGTAATAACCCCATTAACGTCGCGTCCGAATTCAAATTTGGTATCGGCCAAGATAATTCCGCGGCTATTGGCAAACTCTGCTGCAGTGTTATAAAGCTTGATAGTTAAGACACGCAGCTCTTCTGCCGCTTCAGCGCCAACAACTTTAGCTGCGCCAGCAAAGTCAATATTTATATCGTGATCGCCAATTTCAGCTTTTGTCGCTGGAGTAAAGATGGTTTCAGGTAACTGCGATCCATCGACTAAACCTTCGGGAAGTGCATTGCCACAGACCGCTTGGCTAACTTTATATTCGGAAAGTCCACTGCCAGTTAAATAACCACGGGCAACACATTCAATCGCAAACATTTCCAGTGGTTTAACAATTACCGCGCGATCGCTGACTTCACTTGGTACCTCATCGCTAATTATGTGATTTGGGACAATATCTTCTAACAGTTCAAACCAGAAGAGTGACAATTGAGTGAGGATTGCACCTTTATTTGGGATCTGCGTTGGAAGAACCCAATCAAATGCAGATATTCGATCTGAGGCAACCAGCAGAATCTCATTTTCAGAATTTGTATAAAGATCTCGAACTTTTCCGGTGCGCAGATGCTGCCAACCATTTATGGATGGTGCTGGCGGCGCACCAGCCAAACCGAAGCCGCTCACCTGATGGAATGAGGTTTGTACTGCGCTGCGGCAGGGTGCGCGGAAGTTATCGCGTCAATGCGATCCACAACTCGAGCAATTTGTTGGCGAGCATCGCCAGTAAATTCAATTGGTTGACTAATCAACGCATCAAGCGCCTTACGATCTAAAGGTATCCGAGCATCAGCGGCTAGCGCATCAAGAAGTGAGTTTGCCTTACCTTCACGCATCGCAAGCGCTGCTTTAACTGCGTGCTCTTTGATAACTTCGTGAGCAACTTCGCGACCGACGCCAGCTTTAACTGATGCCATCAAAATTTTTGTTGTCGCAAGGAAGGGAAGGTAGCGATCTAACTCAGCCTGAATTACTGAAGGAAATGCGCCGAATTCATTTAATACCGTCAAAGTAGTTTCTAGTAAGCCATCCATTGCAAAGAAAGCATCGGGCATCGCAACTCGGCGTACAACGCTACAAGAGACATCGCCTTCATTCCATTGATCTCCAGATAGTTCAGAAACCATTGAGGCATAACCGCGCAAGACGACGCTTAACCCATTGATTCGCTCACAAGAGCGAGTATTCATCTTATGTGGCATCGCTGATGATCCAACTTGTCCTGCTTTAAATCCTTCGGTGACGAGTTCGGAGCCAGCCATTAAGCGAATTGAAGTAGCAAGTGATGACGGGCTTGCAGCTAATTGCACCAAAGTGGTTACGACGTCGTAATCAAATGAACGCGGATAAATCTGTCCAGTTGAATCTAGGACGCGGTTAAAGCCAAGGTCGTTTGCGATCTCGATCTCTAGGGAGTGATGGGCCTTTGAAGAACCGAGAAGATCTATCGAATCTTGAGCTGTTCCGACCGGTCCTTTGATACCGCGCATTGGATAGCGATCTTGTAGCGAAGTTAAACGTTCGTAAGCAAAGAGCAACTCTTCGGCAGCAGATGCAAAGCGCTTACCTAAAGTTGTTATCTGCGCCGGCACATTATGTGATCGACCCGCAATAGGTTGGTCAGAATATTGCGCAGCCTTCTCGCCTAGTTGGGCTAAGAGCGCGACAACTTTTCCGTGGATGATCTCTAAACCATTTTTAATTTGGAGGGCTTCAATATTTTCAGTTACATCACGGCTGGTCATTCCCGCGTGAATCGCTTCGTGGCCAGAAAGTGCGTTGAACTCTTCGATACGCGCCTTTACATCGTGGCGAGAAATCTTTTCGCGCGCATCAATTGATGCTAGATCAACTTTGTTGATTACTTTTTCATAATCCGCGATAACAGAGTCTGCGATTGTGTGGCCTAACTTATTTTGGGCACGCGCGACCGCCAGCCACAATCGGCGTTCTGCAATGATTTTCTCTTCTGGTGCGAAGATGGCGCGCATCGCCTCTGATGCATAACGATCGGCAAGGACGCTCACTGACTTATTCTCCCCCATTTAATTGCCCTTCTCTGCGACCGACGCATTTAGCGCAATATCACTGCGATAGAAAGATCCGGAAAGTTCAATTTGTGAGATTGCGCGATATGCGCGGTCGCGGGCTTGAGTTAAATCTTCACCGATTCCTGTGACCGTCATAACCCGTCCACCAGTGGAGATTAGAGAGCCACCGCTTTGCGCTGTACCTGCGTGAAAAATCTGGGTATCGGCAATATTCGGGAGCTTAGTGATCTCGCCATTTACTTGTGGTGCATCTGGATAGCCAGGTGCGGCAAGGACAACTGTTACTGCACTTTCATCTCGCCACTCAAGTGCAACATCATCTAGTGAATCAGTTGCCGCTTTATATAAAAGAGTTGCTAGCGGAGTCTTAAGGCGAGGAATCAAAACCTGTGTTTCGGGATCACCGAAGCGCGCATTAAATTCAATCACTCGCAATCCGTGATCAGTAAGTGCAAGTCCGGCATAGAGAAGTCCGACAAATGGGGTTCCGCGCGCAGACATCTCTGCGATCATCGGGGCCAATACTTTCTCGTAAGTCTCTTCCACGATTTCATCAGGTGCCCACGGAAGTGGTGAGTAAGCGCCCATGCCACCAGTGTTAGGGCCTTTATCTAAATCATAGGCACGTTTAAAATCTTGCGCGGGTTGCATAGGCAAAATATTGCGTCCATCTGAAATTCCAAAGAGTGAAATCTCTGGGCCATCTAAATACTCTTCAATAACTACTCGTTTGCAATTAAGTGCATGTTCTAACGCGATTGCGCGATCATCGGTGACAACAACACCTTTACCTGCAGCCAAACCATCATCTTTGACTACATATGGAGCGCCAAATGCATCAAGTGCTTTCTCAATCTCCTCCTGGCTTTCACAGGTGAAACTGCGTGAAGTTGGTACGCCCGCATCGCGCATTACACCTTTGGCAAAATGCTTTGATCCTTCTAATTGTGCTGCCGCCTTCGATGGTCCAAAAGTTGCAATTCCAATTGCCCGAATCTGATCTGCAAGGCCATTGACCAAAGGAAGTTCGGGGCCGATTACGACTAAATCGATCTTTAACTCTTTAGCAAGTGCAACAATCGCTGTGTTATCGGTGACTGAAATAGCGTGGTTAGTTGCGATCTGCGCTGTGCCGGGATTACCCGGCGCGCAATGTAATTCAGTGCAAGCTGGATCTGCTTGTAGTCCTAGTGCAAGTGCGTGTTCTCGACCGCCACTTCCGACTAGGAGGATTTTCATGGTTTAGATGAAATCCTTTACAACAATTGTTTGGTCGCGCCCGGGCCCGACTCCGATTGCACTCATCGGTGCACCGGAAATCTTTTCTAGGAAAGAGATGTAATCCTGGGCATTCTTTGGGAGATCACTTAACTTGCGAGCCTTCGAAATATCTTCGGTCCAACCTGGCAAGTATTCGTATATCGGCTTAGCGTGGTGGAAATCAGATTGTGATGCAGGAAGTTCTTCTACGCGCTTGCCATCAATATCGTATGCCACGCAAACTGGAATCTCTTTCCAACCAGTTAAGACATCGAGTTTAGTTAAGAAGAAATCAGTAAGTCCATTGACACGAACTGCGTAACGTGCAATCGGTGCGTCATACCAACCGCAACGACGGGCGCGTCCAGTTGTTACACCGATCTCACCGCCAATGGTGCGTAACTTTTCACCATCTTCATCAAATAATTCTGTGGGGAACGGTCCGGATCCAACGCGAGTTGTGTAGGCCTTAACGATTCCGATTACGCGATCAATCTTGGTCGGGCCGATTCCAGAACCTGTGCAAGCACCACCTGCAGTTGGATTTGATGAAGTAACAAAGGGATATGTTCCATGATCAACGTCAAGCAGTGTGCCCTGAGAGCCTTCCAGCAAAACGCGCTTACCCGCTTTTAACGCTTGATCAAGTAATAAAACAGTATCGGCTACATAGGGACGCAAGATTTCAGCATATGCCAGGTACTCATTTAATACTTCATCAACTTCAATGTTCTTACGGTTAAAGACTTTGATTAGTACTTGGTTCTTATCGCGAAGTGCGCCTTCGATCTTCTGGCGCAGAATTGAAGGATCAAATAAATCTTGAACGCGGATTCCGATGCGGTTGATCTTGTCCGCATAGGCCGGACCAATTCCACGACCCGTTGTGCCAATCTTTGATTTACCAAGAAAACGCTCTGAAACTTTATCGATAGTGCGGTGATAAGGAGTGATCAAGTGCGCATTGGTGGAGATAACAAGTTTTGAACAATCGATACCGCGTTCGGTTAAACCACGAATTTCTTCAAGTAATACACCTGGATCAATCACAACGCCATTTCCGATAACCGGAATAACGTTGGGACTTAAAATTCCAGATGGAAGTAAGTGAAGTGCATACTTTTGATCACCGATAACCACGGTGTGGCCCGCGTTGTTGCCGCCTTGATAGCGGACAACGTAATCAACGCGGTCACCGAGAATATCTGTGGCTTTACCCTTGCCTTCGTCGCCCCATTGAGCTCCAAGCAAAACTAACGCTGGCATAGCAAAACCTCTCCAGAGATTGGTATGAGTGAGTTATTACTTCTTAAGTGATGTTCCAGTAGAACGCAGATCTGCGCAAGCGTGAACAACGCGTGCCGCCATTCCTGCTTCAGCTGCTTTACCCCACGCACGTGGATCGTACATTTTCTTATTTCCAACTTCACTATCGATCTTTAACACGCCGTCGTAGTTCTTGAGCATGTGATCAACTACTGGACGAGTAAATGCATATTGGGTATCTGTATCGATATTCATCTTAATTACGCCGTAATCAAGTGAATCGCGGATTTCAGAGAGAAGTGAGCCTGAACCACCGTGGAAAACCAAGTCCATAGGCTTGCTTCCTGCGGCAAGGCCCTTCTTCGCAACAACTGCATCCTGAAGTGTCTGCAAAATCTTTGGTTGCAAGACAACGTTACCTGGCTTGTAAACGCCGTGTACGTTACCGAATGTTGCTGCGACCATATAGCGACCGCGCTCTCCGAGACCAAGAGTTTCGATTGTCATCAAGGCATCTTCTGGAGTCGAGTACAACTTGGCATCGTGCTTAGCCTCAACGCCATCTTCTTCGCCACCGACAACACCGATTTCGATTTCTAGAATTGTGCGAGCGGCGACAGATTTGGTCAGAAGTTCATCTGCAATCTTCATATTTTCATTCATATCCACTGCAGAGCCATCCCACATATGTGAATTAAATAGTGGGGCTTGACCGTTCTTGATGCGCTGTGCACCGATTTCTAGAAGTGGACGCATATAGCCATCAAGTTTTTCTGCTGGGCAGTGATCGGTATGGATTGCGATATTTACATTGTAATTTTTAGCGACAACATGTGCGAACTCGGCGAGCGCAACAGCGCCATCGACCATGTGCTTAACAGTTGAGCCAGAGGCGTATTCCGCCCCACCCCATGAGAATTGGATAATTCCATCTGATTCAGCTTCGGCGAAACCACGAAGCGCGGCGATCAGCGTTTGTGATGAAGAAACATTTATTGCGGGATATGCAAATGCGCCAGCTTTGGCGCGATCCAACATTGCGGCGTAAATTTCCGGGGTTGCTATGGCCATAATGACTCCAAATTTTCTCGGGGCGTAATCCCTGACCGAGCGCGTCATTGGGCCGAATTCAGGCTTACGCCTAATCCAACCACCTTCGCAGGCGGATGAAAAATCGCCATTCCCAGCACGCGTAGGAAATGGCGATTTCTCGTCCGATTTACCCCTGATTATGGATTGAGGAATTTCTGCAGGAAGGCGATCAAGCCAGCCAGGAGCGCTGGGCTGGTGATTATCTTGAGAAGCAGAACAAGAAATGTTGTGAGCATTTTTTTCCTTTCTATTTGGGCTCTTTTGCTAGTTCGAGGAGCGAAGGCAGGGATCTTCCCTCATATCTCATATGCCACACCCCGAAAGCCTTCCGCCTGTTGATATTGACGGGTAATCTGCAGAGTTATGAGTTCAGGAAAAATTGGCGATTCAATTGAAAATCTTTCGCAAGAGAACCGGCTCTTTCCACCGAGCCCTGCATTTGCCGCCCAAGCCAACGCAAAGCCTGATCTATATGCGCACGCGGATAAAGATCGTTTAGCTTTTTGGGAAGAACAGGCCCGCGAGTTAACTTGGGAAAAGACGTGGGATCAAGTTTTAGAATGGAATTCACCATATGCAAAGTGGTTTGTCGGCGGAAAGTTAAATGCATCAGTAAATGCCCTCGATCGCCACGTAGCAGCTGGCCGCGGAGAACGAATCGCATTTCACTTTGAAGGCGAACCAGGTGACACGCGCACAATTACTTATTCACAGATGCTGGAAGATGTTTCGCAGGCAGCGCATGCGCTAACCGAACTTGGGATCAGCGCTGGCGACCGCGTAGCGATTTATCTGCCGATGATTCCGGAGGCAGCTGTTGCAATGTTGGCTTGTGCGCGAATCGGCGCAGTTCATTCCGTTGTCTTCGGTGGATTTTCCGCAGATGCACTTTTATCGCGAATACAAGATGCCGATGCGAAGTTAGTTATCACCGCAGATGGTGGCTTCCGGAAAGGATCTGCTTTTGCGCTAAAGCCCGCCGTTGATGAAGCGTTAAAGGGTCAACACAATGTGGCGAAGGTTCTGGTCGTAAAACGGACCCACCAGGAAACAGCATGGAATTCCGAGCGCGATATCTGGTGGCACGAAATTGTTGACCGCCAAAGTAAGGCTCACACCCCTGAATTCTTTGAGAGTGAACACCCGCTATTTATTCTTTATACCTCAGGAACTACTGCAAAACCAAAGGGAATTTTCCACACAACTGGTGGCTATTTAACTCAGGCTGCGTACACGCATCGCGTGGTCTTCGACATAAAGCCAGAGACTGATATTTACTGGTGCACCGCAGATGTTGGCTGGATTACCGGTCATTCTTACGTTGTTTATGGCCCGCTAATTAATGGTGCTACGCAGGTTATTTATGAAGGAACACCTGATACACCACACAAGGGGCGACTCTTCGAAATAATCGCAAAATATGGCGTAACTATTTTGTACACCGCTCCAACTCTGATTCGT
>JBIJCP010000136.1:0-3096 GCA_044344635.1 Candidatus Planktophila sp.
CTAGCCGCGCGCTTTGCGGCAAAAGAAGCACTTGCTAAAGCACTTAGCGCAGGGCACGGGCTCCCTTGGCATGACGCAGAAGTTATCAATCACGAAAATGGAAAACCAGATTTCCTCTTTCGTGGAGAAATCGCTGAGCTAGTTGACGGCGCAAAAGTTCATTTATCGCTCTCGCATGATGCTGGAATCGCATCTGCCATGGTTGTAGTAGAGCGATGACAAACCGCGCAGAAGCAATCATTGATTTATCAGCGATCAGAGCAAATGTCGCTCTTCTCAAAGCAAGAGCCGGCGTTGATTTAATGGCGGTAGTAAAAGCTGATGCTTATGGACACGGACTTGTTCCGGTAGCAAAGGCTGCGCTAGAAGGTGGGGCCAACTGGTTGGGGGTTGCACTCCTTGAAGAAGCGATCACACTTCGTAAAGCAGGTGTTACTGTGCCGATCTTGGCTTGGCTGGTTCCACCAGGATCTGATTTTAAGAGCGCGGTTGATAGCGATATCGATATCGCAGTCTCATCAATTAAAGCACTTGAGGAAGTTGGAGTAGTTGCAGGATCAAAGAGACCACGTGTTCATTTAGAAGTAGACACGGGTATGACCCGTGGAGGATTTCTATCAGAGTGGAATCAGATCGATGCCCACCACGTGCAAGGGGTTGAGATAATTGGAATCTTCTCCCACTTTGCTAGAGCTGATGAACCAGGGCAGCCACAGAACCTTGAACAGTTGGCTAGATTTAAAGAAATGGTAGCAACGCTCGAATCTTTTGGTTATACAAAGATAATTCGCCACCTATCTAATTCGGCGGCAACGCTGGTGGATCCTGCATCAGCCTTTGACATGGTCCGCACCGGAATTGCGATGTATGGGTTAAGTCCAGATGTGAAAACCTTAGGCGATTCCAAGAAGCTTTCCTTAAAACCGGCGATGACTCTTCGCGCAAAGTTACATTTAGTAAAAGATGTGCCAGCAGGATCGCCTGTTGGTTACGGTGCAACGGAGGTTACAAAATCAGATACCAAATTAGGGTTGGTCGCCATGGGTTATGGCGACGGAATTCCACGTAGCGCAAAAAGCGCTGGCATATTCATTAATGGACGGCGCGCACCGATTATCGGCCGCGTTTCTATGGATCAATTTGTAGTCGACCTTGGCGCAACATCAACTGCCCAATCTGGGGATTGGGTGAGTATTTTTGGCTCAGGAATGGGTGAGGAATACACAGTAGATGATTGGGCGAGGGCCGCTGGGTCAATTAATTACGAGATAGTTACACGAATCGGCCCACGAGTGCCTAGAATCTACGAACTATGAGCGCCGCACTGTTGCATGCAAAGGGTGTAAGCATCTCTTTTGGAGGACTTAAAGCCCTTCACGATGTCCACCTGGAACTTCGCCCCAACGAAGTAGTTGGAGTCATCGGACCCAACGGTGCAGGTAAGACAACTTTATTTAATGCGATGTGCGGATTGGTAAAGCCAGATTCGGGCAAATTTGAATTTCAAGGTAAAGAACGAGATTGGCCGCGTACTAATGAGCTAATTGACTTGGGCATCTCACGAACCCTGCAAGGAGTTGGACTCTTTCCTGAGTTAACGGTTTTGGAAAATGTCATGGTCGGAGCCCAAAAGTCAGCAAAGACCGGATTGATTTCTGCCGCCCTCGGAACAAATAAGCGAGACGAAGAGATATTGCGCGATAAAGCGATGCGCGCACTAGACCGCGTCTACGCGGGTACCTTGGCTAATCGTCGCGCAGATACCTTGGCCTATCCAGATACCAAGCGAGTTTCGATCGCACGAGCTCTTGTTTCAGAGCCAAAGATCTTGATGTTAGATGAGCCAGCAGGCGGACTTGGTCCACAAGATATCGAATGGATGAATAATTTAATTCGTAACCTGACTGCAACTATGTCGATCTTAATTGTCGAGCACCATATGGATGTTGTGATGAGCGTCTGCGATCGACTATATGTTTTAAACTTTGGCGAAGTCATCGCAAGCGGCGCTGCCGAAAAAGTCCGTCGCGATCCTGCAGTGATCGCCGCCTATCTCGGAACCGGGGTGGCTTGATGTTAAGAATTAAAAATTTAGTAGTTGATCACGGAGCAATTAGGGCACTTCATGGAGTCTCTATCTCAATAGAGAAGGGGCAGCTGGCTGCAGTAATCGGTGCAAATGGGGCAGGAAAGACCACTTTGCTGCGCACCCTTTCTGGTTTGAATAAGGCAACAGATGGAAGTGCAACTTGGGGCGAGATCAATATTTTGCATTCGAAACCAGAATCGCTGGTGCGCTACGGAATTTCGCATGTGAGCGAAGGCAAATCGGTAATTCCTGAGCTAACTGTCTCTGAGAATTTAGAGCTAGGTGCGCTCTGGCGTCGCAACCGAAAAGAGTCAGAGAAGTCAAAGAAAGATGTAGTCGAACTCTTTCCGCGCTTAGGAGAACGCCTTTCACAACGCGCTGATTCTCTATCCGGTGGAGAACGACAGATGTTGGCAATTGGTCGGTCAATGATGGCTAAGCCGCAGCTACTTCTGCTGGATGAACCTTCTCTTGGGTTGGCGCCTCTGGTAGTGGAGCAAATTTTCCAATCTATTCGCGATCTAACAACGGCGCTGGGATTGACCGTGGTTTTAGTTGAGCAGAATGCAATGGGCGCTTTAAAGATTGCCGATATCGGTATCGTTTTAAATCTTGGTTCTATCGCCGCGACAGGTAGCGCAGCTGCGCTTAGAGATGATCCCGCAGTGCGCGCTGCTTATTTGGGGTTCTAACCATGTTTGAATTTGCAAATACGCTGCTAATCGGCATTACCGCCGGATCAATTTACTCATTGATGGCGATCGCAATTGTGCTTGTCTGGCGCAGTACTCGCGTTGTTAACTTTGCTGCCGGTGGAATCGCTCTGGCATCAACTTTTGTCGGCGCAACTATTTTAGAAGTTACTGGCTCATTTTGGATCGCCCTGCCAATTGCAATGTTGGCAGGTGCGGCACTTTCAGCATTTATTGAATACTTCTTTTTACGTCCTTTGCTGAAGCGCTCAGGTGATAAAAATCAGGAGATTTTCTTACCGATTATTGCAACCC
>JBIJCP010000020.1:0-12580 GCA_044344635.1 Candidatus Planktophila sp.
GACGAATCCCACGGTATCCGAGAGGGTGTAAATGCGCCCTTCAGAAGTCTGTGACTTTCTAACTGTTGGGTCGAGGGTTGCAAAGAGCGCATTCTCAACCAATACACCAGCATCGGTTAATCTATTTAGGAGTGAGGACTTTCCTGCATTTGTATATCCTGCGATTGCTACGGATGGAATGTTAAATCGCTTGCGTTCCTGCTGTTTAGTGTCACGAGAAACTTTCATCTCAGCAATCTCGCGCCGTAGCTTTGCCATCTTGTCGCGAATCCGGCGGCGATCAGTCTCTATCTTGGTCTCACCTGGACCACGACCACCAATTCCCGCTCCACCCGCAGCGCGGCCGCCAACTTGGCGCGAAAGTGAATCACCCCAGCCGCGCAACCTTGGAAGGAGATAGGCGATCTGCGCTAATTCAACTTGAGCTTTTCCTTCTTTACTCTTGGCATGCTGGGCGAAGATATCCAAGATAAGTGCGGTGCGATCTACAACTTTTACCTTTAATTTATCTTCCAATTGACGCAGTTGAGAAGGAGATAACTCTCCATCGCAAATAACTGTATCTGCACCCGATGAAAGAACAATCTGGCGTAATTCAATTACTTTTCCGGAGCCAATATATGTTGCAGGATCTGGTTTATCGCGTCGTTGAATAATGCCTTCTAAAACTTCTGAACCCGCAGTTTCTGCCAGCGCCTTTAACTCGGCAAGTGAATTCTCCGCCATCTCAGCGCTACCTTCAGTCCAAACGCCGACGAGCACTACTCGCTCAAGTTGTAATTGTCGATACTCTGCCTCGGAGATATCTTGTAACTCAGTAGAAAATCCCTTAACGCGGCGCAAAGCGTGGCGATCGGCGAGATCGGGTTGTGATGAAACTTCAAGATCACTTTCATCGGCATCAAAATCTGCCGCTACCCGCGCACTTTCGCGAAGCAACTCTTCAAAGAGATCGTTATTGCGTGAATTTTCGTCGATCATGCATCCTGCAAAAATCGAGTTAAATCGTGATCTGCAATTAAGAGCGCTGGGCCAGTTAGCGTTGCGTTGGAATGCGGATCAATATCTACAACTAACCTTCCACCGGGTGGGTAAATCACCCAGCGCGCGGGCAAATTCTCTTTTAAATGAATAGTCGCAGCCAGTGCAACAGCACAGGTTCCGGTACCGCAGGATCTTGTTTCACCGCTGCCCCGTTCGTGTACCCGCATCTTGGCCTCGTGGTTTGGCATAACTTCTACGAATTCAACATTTACACCTTCCGGATAAGTATCTTTTGGACGAACCACGGGGGCATCCTTGAGCGATCCAACATCTTCAATTTTTTCAACAAAAACTACTGCGTGTGGATTACCGACATTGATGTTGTAACCATTCCAAATCTTGCCTTCAACAGATGCGGTGATTTCCTCATTCTCATCACTGACTTTTCCCATGTTTACTGAAATATCATCATCTTTAGGAACTCGTAAGTGCTTAATTCCATCTCTTGTATTGATAGCAAAAATTCCCTCAGGTTGATGGCCACGTTCGACTAAATAGCGAGCCATTACTCGTATCCCATTGCCACACATCTCAGCCAGTGACCCATCGGCATTGCGATAATCCATAAACCATTTTTCATCGCGCTTAGTGATCCGGATTAAGCCATCAGACCCAATTCCAGTCTCGCGATTACAAATCGCTGCAGTCTGAGCGGTAGTTATTGATATCTCATCGGCGGGATCAAAGATAAGAATAAAATCGTTCTCGGTGCCATGGCCGTATGTTCCAATTACTTTATCAATCATGATGCTGGTGAGTTTATCTTCTTAAGTACCGTTTCCAAACGAGGTTGCGTTGGGGAGATCCAATTTATCCGCGCATCACGTGAGAACCAGGTTTCCTGCCGTCTGACATATTGGCGCGTGGCTCTCTTGGTCTCTTCAATCGCCAAAGTCTCAGAGATTTCACCGCTTCGCATGGCGATAATTTGCGCATAACCCAAGGCCCGTCGCGCTGTCGTGGCTTTGGTGATTCCCTCATCGATTAAACGATCTACTTCTGCTACAAAACCTTTCTCCCACATGCGATCGACACGAGCTTCTACACGCGCACCAAGTTCTGCTCTGTCCATAACCAGTCCAAACTGCAGGGCATCTGGATAGAGCGAACTATCTTCGCGAGGTAAGTTTGCGGTAAAAGGTTGGCCGGTTATCTCAATAACTTCCAGTGCGCGAATTACTCTCCGCTCATTTTGTCTATCTATCGCCGCTGCTGCCACTGGATCTAACTCTTCTAGCCTTTGAAATAGCTGCACAATTCCAAACTCTTTCGCCTCCTCAGCCAACTTCTGGCGTACGGCTGCATCGGTATCCGGGAAATTCAAATCATCTAAAATCGATTTAATATAAAGTCCAGTGCCACCAACAATAATTGCGTGCTTGCCACGGCCATGAATTGCGTTAACCGCTTCGCGAGCCAACCCTTGGTACCAAGCAACGGTGGAATCCTGTGTTACCTCCAAAACATCAAGCATGTGGTGTTCGATCCCACCTCGTTCTGTAGGCGTTAACTTGGCAGTGCCGATATCCATTCCCTTGTAAATCTGCATAGAGTCAGCATTTATTATCTCGCCGCCAATTTCTGTAGCTAAAGAAACCGCTAAATCACTCTTTCCCGTGGCAGTAGCGCCACAGATAACTATCGTCTTCATTTAATAGTTGGTATCCCGAGCATTGTTGGTGCAGGTCCAGACTGTGCTTCGCGCGCAGCGTAGGCATCTCCCCCGCGCGTCTTCACATGCGCATCTTCTCGCCCAATCAAGTAATGCGCAGATGCATCGGTGATGGTGACATCCACGAAGTCACCAGGTCTGGCCTTACTTGTTGCATCAAAGTGCACCAGGCGAAAATCTTCCGTCTTTCCCGTTAATCGAGATTGCGCTGCATCGCGTCGGCCTTCGGCCTCGGAAACCAGGGCGCGGTGTTTAGTGCCAACCGAGCGCTGATTTACGCCAAGTGAAATTTTCTGCTGATGTTCGTGCAAGCGCGTATATCTTTCACCGACCACCGCTTCAGGGAGTTGATTTGGCATCACACCGGCAGGAGTACCTGGTCTAATTGAATATTTATAGGTGTAGGCCGCGGCAAATTGCGCTTGCGTCGTTAAATCTAACGTTGCTTGGAAATCTTCTTCTGTCTCGCCGGGGAATCCAACAATAATGTCGGTAGTAATCATCGCCTCGGGCATCGCTTGGCGGACTCGCTCTAAAATTCCCAAATATCTACTGCTGCGATATGAACGGCGCATTTCTTGGAGAATTCGATCTGATCCAGATTGCAGCGGCATATGTAAATGCGGCATCACATTTTTAGTCGAAGCCATAACTTCGATCACATCATCAGTGAAATCTCGCGGATGTGGGGACATAAATCGAACGCGTTCTAGCCCTTCAATTTCGCCGCATTCGCGCAGTAAATTTGCGAAGGCGCTGCGATCGCCAAAATCAACACCGTAGGCATTTACATTCTGGCCCAACAGAGTAATCTCGATGACACCTTGCTCAACCAGGGCGCGAATCTCTTTCAAAATATCTGCGGCGGGGCGATCTTTCTCTATTCCCCGTAAAGTTGGAACGATACAGAAGGTACAGGTGTTGTTACAGCCAACTGATATTGAAACCCAAGATGTGAATGCAGAGAGCCTTCGCGCCGGTAGCGTAGATGGGAAGTGTTCTAGCGCTTCTAAAATCTCTATCTGAGATTCTTCTTCAATCCGGGCGCGCTCGAGTAAGACCGGAAGTGATCCAACATTATGAGTACCAAAGACCACATCTACATATGGCGCTTTCTTTAAGATTATCGATTGATCTTTCTGGGCTAAGCAGCCCCCCACTGCAATCTGCATATTGGGATTTGCTTTCTTAATCGGTGCCAGGAAACTCAAATTTCCGTAGAGCTTGTTATCGGCATTTTCCCGTACCGCACAGGTATTAAAGACCACGAGATCAGCTTGCACCCCGGGAGTCACAGGAACGTAACCAGCTTCATCCAATAACCCAGCGATACGTTCAGAATCGTGAACGTTCATCTGGCAGCCGTAAGTTTCGACTGTGTATGTGCGGGTCATATGGGTAAGAGTAACGCGGTGTCTAGAGAGGCAAAACCTCAAAAGTTAAATCACTCCGGTCAATGAGAAGAATTGAATGGTTAGGAAGGCAGTTCCAATGGTCCTTGCCCCAACCAGTCGAAGCCACTCTGATCGCATCGTCAGCTGCGCTGTAGCGGAGTTCGTAATGGCTATCTACGGTCCATTCGGTTGAGTCTCCTTCATTAAACTCACAAACCGCAACCATATGCTCAGGTGTAAGCAACATGCAGTTTATGCTCGTAAAGTCGCAATTTGCGGAGATGGCTTTCACCGCTTTGCGGACCCCTTCAACTAGGCCTAACTCATCTATCGCCGTTAGCACAGCAAAGAAGTAACGTTCGCTATCTGTAGTAGAAGTAAATTCTGATAAATACCTTGGATCTATAAATTGCTCAATTGCGGTGATCGATTTAATCGTTCCGTTGTGCATGAAAGAGTAATCGCCAAAAATAAATGGATGATTATTAGATAAATCGACGCTGATCCCTTTTGAAGCCAGGCGCAGATGCAGAAGTGCTCCATCAGATTTTAAGCTGTTGGCCGAATCTTGGAATTTCGCACTATCTGCGGCCAAGGTTAAGTCTCTGATTAAAGTTGTTTGACGACTTTCCGCAGAGCTAGCGGAAATTCCCCAGCCGTGCTTATGCTCTTTCGAGAGTTGTACAAAATCTTGAAATCCAGCTCCGACAACATCTGCAAAGGTTCGCTGTTGATTGGCGACAAACCCAAGCAATCTGCACATGACGCAAATCTATCGTTGAAACTTACTTTTCAATACGAATTGGAGATTGACCGCGTGCCACAAGCCTCTCAAAATGAACTTCGCGCTTATCGTTAAAGATCTCCGCTTCTTTCGCTGATTTACTCATGAAGGCAGTGAGTTCATCGCGCGCTACTAGGCCATCACCAGAAAGATCATTTCGCTCAAAGACATTCCAGGCGCGTAAGACCGGAGATACAACATCATCTAAATGCTGTTGTAGATCGTAGATTCCAGCTAGCGCGATCTGAACCGCCTTGCGACCAAAGCCCGGCATATTGGCACCTGGCATATCAAAGTTAGTGACTACATCGGCGATCGCGCGCATTGCCGCGTTTGGTTCCATATCTAGGGCTGCCGAGAGGGTATTGCGGTAGAAGAGCATATGCAGATTCTCATCGAGAGCCACCCGTTGCATCATGTTTTCAGCGATTGGATCATCAGAGATTTTGCCAGTATTGCGATGTGAAATGCGTGTCGCTAGCTCTTGGAATGAAACGTAAGCGATTGTGTGCAACATATCGTTTTCATATGGAGTTTGATAACCAAGTGACATATGTGCCATACGCAGATCCTCTAATTCATATGGATCTACCCCGCGAGTAGCCATTAGGTAATCACGGATCACGATTGCGTGGCGCGCTTCTTCTGCGGTCCAGCGCTCAATCCAATTACCCCAAGCGCCATCCCGACCCATAGAAATTGCGATCTCGGTGTGATAGCTCGGGAGATTATCCTCAGTTAGAAGATTTAAAATTAAGGAATCTTGCGCCACAGCAGAAAGGCGAGAATCTTTTGCTTCCCAAGCATCGCCGTTTAAGGGACCCGCATAATCGCGACCTTGCGACCATGGAACATACTCATGCGGATACCAGTTTTTTTGAACAGATAGGTGGCGCTCTAGCTCGACTGCAACAACCGGCTCCAGGTCGCGAATTAAACGCGATTGAATCTTTGCCGCTTCTTCACTCATAGGTGAACGCTACGGGAGAAGCGTGGTTACTGACGAGTTATATATTCTTTTTGGCGCGCTTTTGAGCCTGTAATTCGCGCCACTTGGCGATTTCGCCGTGATTTCCGCTTAATAAAATCTCAGGAACACCAAATCCACGCCATTCTTGCGGCTTTGTAAAATTGGGGTATTCGAGATACCCATCAGAATTATGCGACTCTTCAGCAAGAGATTCTGGATTGCCCAACACCCCCGGAATCAACCGAGTGATCGCTTCAATCATTACTAGCGCAGCAACTTCTCCCCCGCCTAAGACATAATCTCCGATCGAAACTTCGTGCACCCGCACTCCTGAATTAGCAAACTGTGGCTGCGAATAGAATTGCCGAACTCGATCATCGATTCCCTCATAGCGACCGCAAGCAAATACCAAATGTTCTCGCTTTGAGAAATCAACTGCCATTGCTTGAGAGAAACGCTTTCCGGCAGGGGTAAGAATTATTAGATCAGCATCTGAAATTAAGAGTGGATCTAAAGCTTCTCCCCAAATCTCTGGGAGCATCACCATTCCAGCGCCACCGCCATATGGAGTGTCATCTACAGTGCTGTGGTTATCGCTAGTAAATGAACGTAGATCGTGAATCTGCAGATCTATTAAACCCTTATCCTGCGCTTTCCCTAATAAGGATAGTTGAGCTGGCGCAAAGTATTCAGGAAAGATGGTTACAGCATCGATCTTCATTTACTCACCTGGCTTTCGTAAAAGTCCGGTGGCACCACAGTCATCCGTTTAGCTTTGATATCAACGATCGGTACGAGTTGGTGAACAAAGGGAATTAGAACTTCGCCACTTTCGGTTTTTATAGAAAGCACATCTTGTCCTGGCAGATTGAGTACATCAGTGACTTCACCTAATAAATCACCGTCTACTAGGTAGGCCTGGCAGCCGACTAGCTGAAGAACGTGATAATCATCTTCTTCAAATCCTGGCTCATCGATATCGACTTGCGAAAAAAGAAGTACATCGCGCAACTTTTCTACAGAATTGCGGTCATCGATTCCCTCAAATCCCAAGAGGAGAATCCCATTGTGTACGCGTCCAGATTTCACGGTTAAATCTCCGTGGCTATCTGTTTCAAGTTTTGCTCCGATAGCGAAACGTTCTTCTGCTAAATCGGTGCGAACTTCAATTGTCGCTTCACCAAGAATTCCATGAGCGCGACCGATGCGTCCTACATTAAGGCGCATTGCCAATTGACTTTTTATCGAGCCTCGTCGGTATCGATGAGATCAACGCGAACCGTGCGACCTGCAATAGCGCTTACGACTGTGCGTAGCGCCTTTGCAGTGCGACCGTTACGGCCAATTACCTTGCCGATATCTTCAGGATTGACACGAACTTCTAGAGTTGTGCCGCGACGGTGGGTCTTCTCCTTGACGATGACATCTTCAGGATTATCAACGATTCCTTTAACGAGGTGCTCGAGCGCTTCGTCCATCATTGTTATTCGGCAGCCGCTTCTGTTGCAGGTGCTTCTTCAGCAACTACCTCTGCAACTGGCGCTTCAACTGCGGTTTCAGCCACAACTTCTGTAGTCGCAACCTCTGCCACCTCTTCAGTTGCAGCTGGTGCTGACGCTTCAACAACCGGAGCAGGGTTAGCCTTGGCAGCTAACTTCTCTTGCGCCTTCTTCTTCATAGTTGTTGCGCCTTCTTTTGGTTCATCCATTGCTTGCTTAACAGCTGCTTCGTAAGCGATGCTCTTAGCAGGCTTTGGTGTAGCAAATTTAAGTGTGCCTTCAGCGCCAGGGAGACCCTTGAACTTCTGCCAATCTCCAGTGACCTTAAAGATCGCCTCTACAGCGGCAGTTGGTTGTGCTCCGACGCCGAGCCAGTACTGAGCGCGTGCAGAGTTAACTTCCATGATTGATGGTTCTTGTCCTGGAACGTAGCGACCAATTTCTTCAATTGATAGACCGTTACGTGCTTTACGTGAATCTGTTACGACGATGCGGAAAAATGGTGTGCGGATCTTTCCCATGCGCATTAAGCGAATTTTTGTAGACAAAGAAGTAGTGCTCCTAAAAAGTGTGTCGTATCTAAATCTCGTGCAGCGGGGTGCGCACTTGCTAGATCCAACCTTGGATATGGATGTTGTGGGGGTAGAGGGCCCCGCAACAGGAGGCTAATCTTGCCATTAACGCCTGCAGATACGAAATTGAGCGCTTATCCGCGTTCTTCCGCCGCCCGTTTTGCGGGGTTACCGGATTTCGACTTTTTCTTGCTGGGGGCTTGCCCCTTCTTAACCCCCATCGGGCCCGCGCCCATTCCGGCAGGCATCCCCATGCTGTGCGCCATTGCTGGTGGCATGCCGCCGCCATTACGCATCTGACGCATCATCTTCTGAGCTGCTGAGAATTTATCAACTAGAGCATTTACATCTTGGACTTTTCTTCCTGCGCCGAGCGCAATCCGAGCGCGGCGCGAACCATTTAAAACTTTAGGATCTTGTCGCTCAAGTGGCGTCATTGATTGAACAATAGATTTAGTGCGCACGATCTCAGATTCGTCAAAGTTATCTATTTGTTTCTTCATTGCACCAGCACCGGGCAACATTCCCAGTAATTTCGACATTGAGCCCATCTTTGACATCGCTTCTAGCTGCTCCAAGAAATCCTCGAGAGTGAAATCATCTCCACGCGCAAATTTCTCTTCCAGCTTCGCTGATGAATTGGTATCGAGAGCTTTCTTGGCTTGTTCAGCAAGTGTTGCAACATCTCCCATACCGAGAATCCGTGAGGCCATACGTTCTGGATGGAAGATATCAAAATCAGTTAACTTCTCACCATTAGATGAGAACATAATTGGCAGGCCAGTTAACTTCGCGATCGAAAGCGCCGCTCCACCTCGCGCATCACCATCTAGCTTTGTTAATACAACGCCATCAAATCCAACGCCATCTTGGAATGCTTTCGCGGTGCGAACTGCATCTTGACCGATCATGGCATCAACGACAAAGAGAATTTCATCAGGCTTGACCGCATCACGGATATCTATCGCTTGTTGCATCAACTCTTGATCCACGCCTAAGCGACCAGCGGTATCAACGATCACCATGTTGTGCAATTTGCTCTTTGCAAAAGCCAGGGCTTGCTCTGCTACCTTGACTGGATTACCCACTCCATTTCCTGGTTCAGGTGCAAATACCGGAACGCCAACGCTCTCTCCTACTACTTGCAGTTGTGTAACCGCATTAGGGCGTTGTAAATCTGAGGCGACTAGTAATGGAGTATTGCCTTGATCTAGATAAAACTTTGCGAGCTTTCCGGCGAGCGTTGTCTTACCTGCTCCTTGTAAACCAGCCAACATAATCACCGTTGGTGGATTTTTTGCCAAGCGGACCCGGCGCGCTGCTCCCCCAAGAATTTCAATCAATTCTGCATTAACGATCTCAAAGATTGCCTGCGCTTGATTGCTGCCGGATTGAAGTGTGGGAAGCGCAGCTAGTGATTTTTCACGGATTAGATCAATAAATGAATCAACTACAGAGAGTGCGACATCTGATTCGAGGAGGGCTGCCTTGATTTCAGCGCAGGTATTTTCAATATCTGTAGTACTTAACTTACCTCGAGAGCGAAGTGATGAAAACGCTCCAGTTAACTTGGTGGAAAGTGCGTCAAACATAATGAGGGCACTCTACTTGAGAAGGATGGCTTTGACCTTCTCGAGTAGAGTGCCGCATCACTAAATTGCTGCTGAGCCTCGCTCACCAGTTCTTACACGTACAACTTGATCAACTCGGGTAGTCCACACTTTTCCATCACCGATAGATCCTGTGTGGGCCGCCTTTACGATTAGAGCGAGAGCGTTTTCAGCTTCTGGCTCATCTACGAGTACTTCAAGGCGAACTTTAGGAACTAAATTGACTTTATATTCAGTCCCTCTATAGACCTCAGTGTGTCCCATCTGGCGGCCGAAACCACTGGCCTCAGAAACAGTCATTCCAGTAATTCCCGCTGCCTGAAGCGCATCCTTAACATCATCTAACTTAAATGGCTTAATTATTGCAGTAATTAGTTTCATGATTGTCCTCCCTTAGATGAACCAAAGGTGCTTCCCTGGTTATTGTCGAAAATTTCATATGCACGTTCAGCATGCACGGCAAGATCAATGCCCTCAAGTTCCTCATCTTGTGTGATTCGGAACCCAAAGATTAGATCAATTATTTTTCCGATGATAAGTGTCGCCACGAATGAGTACCCAAGTACTGCAGCTGCGCCAATGACCTGACTGACGAGCTGATCTGTACCGCCACCGTTAAAGAGGCCAACTTCTACCCCAACGAAACCGACCATGATTGTTCCAACGAGTCCGCCGACGAGGTGGACCGCAACAACATCGAGTGAGTCGTCATATCCGAATTTGAATTTGAGACCAACTGAGAGCGCACATAGCGCGCCCGCAACAACACCGATAATTAGTGCGCCACTCGCATTTACTGCAGCACAAGCTGGAGTAATGGCGACAAGTCCAGCTACGACACCAGATGCTGCACCGAGGCTGGTTGCATGTCCATCGCGAATCTTCTCAACAAGTAACCACGACAGTACCGCCGCAGTTGTTGCCGCCAGAGTATTAAGAAGCGCCAATCCAGCAGTTCCATTTGATGCAACAGCTGAGCCGGCATTGAATCCAAACCATCCAACCCACAGCAACGCTGCTCCCAACATCACTAATGGAAGGCTGTGCGGACGCATTGGAACTCTGCCAAAACCAACTCGCTTACCGAGAATTAAGGCCAGAGCCAAACCTGCCGCACCGGCATTAATGTGAACTGCGGTTCCTCCAGCGAAGTCGATTGCTCCAAGATCATTTGCTATCCAGCCGCCCGTGGTTGCCACGAAATCGTCAAAGGCAAAAACCCAGTGTGCAACTGGGAAGTAAACGAGCGTTGCCCAAATTCCTGCGAAGATCATCCACGCACCGAACTTTGCACGGTCGGCGATTGAGCCCGAAATAAGTGCGACGGTAATTGCAGCGAATAAACCTTGAAAGGCAATGAAGACTGCCGCTGGAATCGTTCCGATGAGAGCGGATGAGTTATCTAGCCCCTCGAGAAACAGGAAGTCGGTGGCGTTGCCGATTAGGCCGCGATCTCCCACGGAGTTACCGAAGACGAGAGAGAATCCCACCACGATCCAAATTACAAAAACAAGAGCAAGCGCACCAAAAGACATCATCATCATATTGAGAAGACTCTTCACGCGAACCATTCCGCCGTAGAAGAGCGCCAAGCCAGGGATCATAAGTGTTACAAGGCCGGTGCTTATCAGCATCCAAGCAGTGTCACCTGTATTAAGAACAACTTCTTCCATGAAAAAACCACCTTCGTATTGTCAAGAGAACTCTCTCCTTTGAGATGTCGCAAAGGTGCCGCGCATGGGTTACAGAGGTTCGTTTTATAGGTTAAGAAGGGGTGACAATTGGGCCCTTTGTGTTACATCTTTGTTACAGCGCCTTTTGGCTAATCGTTTACCAGCCCGTTTAAATATCTCTCCGGGTCAAATGGGGCAAAGTCCCGCTCGCCTTCGCCTGTACCGATAAATTTGATCGGAATATCCAACGCGCTCTCGATGGCTAGGGCGACCCCACCACGCGCGCTGCCATCTAACTTAGTAACGATTAACCCAGTCACATCTACCGCCTCAACAAATATCTTTGCTTGCGCAATTCCATTTTGACCAGTTGTTGCATCAATGACTAAGAGAACTTCGCTGATTGGTAAAGTTTTTTCAATTACTCGCCTTATCTTGCCAAGTTCGGCCATTAGATCGTTTTTATTGTGCAGTCGCCCAGCGGTATCAATGATCAAGAATTTAACAGCTGCCTCTTTAGCGGCTTTCGCAGCATCAAAAGCCACCGAAGCTGGTTCAGCTCCATCTTTACCAGAGATTACAGGAACACCGATTCGCTCTCCCCAAGTCTGCAATTGATTTACAGCTGCGGCGCGAAAAGTATCAGCTGCCGCAAGCATTACAGAAGAGTTAGAAGAGTGAATCAGATTCGCTAACTTAGCAACTGAAGTGGTCTTTCCGGTTCCATTTACTCCGACAACCAGAATCGCCCTTACATTACTTGCCACAGATAATTCACGAGACTTGGTAGAAAGATGAGATTTAAGGATATTGGTCAAGGAGGCGAGAGCATCATCGCCCTTTAAACTTTGTGCGCTCTTAATGATTTCTGCGGTAAGGGTTGGACCTAAATCTGCAGCAAGCAACTCTTCTTCAAGAACTTTCCAATCAAGAGGATCAGCAGTTGATTGGCCCTTTAATTTGGCGACGAATTTACTAAAGATTCCCATTGAAAAACCAGGTGACTAAGCAGATTCAGAATCGCGCAAACGTTGCGATATAACTTCCGTAACGCCATCGCCACGCATCGTTACGCCATAGAGCGCATCTGCGATCTCCATAGTGCGTTTCTGGTGGGTAATGATGATCAACTGCGAACTTGCACGGAGTTCTTCCAGAATCACCAGTAATCGGCCAAGGTTTACATCGTCAAGGGCCGCCTCAACTTCATCGAGTACATAGAAAGGACTTGGGCGGGCTTTAAATATCGCAACCAACATGGCAACTGCAGTGAGGGACTTTTCTCCACCAGAAAGCAGTGATAAGCGCTTGATGCGCTTTCCGGGCGGACGAGCCTCCACATCAACGCCAGTATTTAACAGA
>JBIJCP010000021.1:0-12545 GCA_044344635.1 Candidatus Planktophila sp.
CGGCAGTGATTTGGAAACCATTAATACCGAACTCGCGCTCGCTGACTTACAAACCATCGAAAAAGCGCTGCCGCGGCTAGAGAAAGAGGCGCGCGTCAATAAGGAGAGTGCGCCAATCGTGGAAGCGGTTAAGAAGGCGGAAGCACATTTGCAGAGCGGTAAGCCACTTTCCTCATCTGGTTTAGATCTCGATCTTTTGCGCGACCTTCACTTGTTAACTGCCAAGCCATTCTTATATGTCTTTAATGTCGATGCTGCAGAGTTAAATGATGACGAGCTTCGCAAAAAATTGGCGGCTCTAGTCGCACCCGCTGAAGCGATCTTCTTAGATGCGAAAACTGAGGCCGAGCTCGCAGAATTAAGCGATGAAGATGCGCTGGAGCTATTGCAATCAATCGGTTTACAAGAACCCGGCTTAGCGACTTTGGCGCGGGTAGGTTTTAGCGTTCTAGGTCTGCAAACTTACCTAACTGCCGGTCCAAAAGAAGCTCGCGCCTGGACTATTCATAAAGGGGATACCGCGCCGATGGCGGCTGGCGTGATTCACACTGATTTCCAAAAAGGATTTATTAAAGCTGAAATTGTTAGCTTTAACGATCTGATCCAATGCGGATCAATGGCTGAAGCTAAAGCTAAAGGCAAAGTACGTATGGAAGGTAAAGAGTACGTAATGGCCGATGGCGATGTAGTGGAGTTTAGGTTTAACGTCTAGTTTTGTTTTAGAAGAAAAACCTAGGCACCGGTGTAATGCTGAGCAACTTCACCGAGTGATTTATCAATAATCTCTAGCCCTAACTTGGCATCCGCCTCACTGATGTTGCAAGGTGGACATAAGTGAATGCGGTTGAAGTTATTAAATGGCATCAGCCCATTTTTGCGACAGGCGGCGACTAATTCATTCATCGCCGGACTTGATCCGCCATAAGGTGCCAGCGGAGCACGGGTTGCACGATCGGTGACTAAATCAACGCCCCAGAAAACACCAACTCCGCGGATATCACCGATTAACTTATGTTTCTTAGCTAACTCGCGAAGTCCCGGTCCCAAAATCTTTTCGCCAATAACAGCGGCGTTTTCTACCATCTTTTCATCCTTCATTACTTGGATAGTTGCAACTGCCGTTGCTGTAGCAAGTGGGTGTCCCATATAAGTAAGTCCGCCAGGAAATACTTGCTCATCAAAGGTCTTTGCGATTTCTCCGCTAATAACTACGCCACCCAGTGGGATATAGCCAGAGGTAACGCCCTTAGCAAAGGTAATTAAATCTGGCATGGCAGCGGCATGCTGGAAGGCAAACCACTTGCCTGTGCGACCAAAGCCGGCCATAACTTCATCAGCGATCCATAAGATCTTGTACTTATCGCAAAGCGCGCGAACGCCTTCGAGATATCCCTTTGGCGGAACTAAAACTCCGGCGGTTCCGGGGATGGATTCAATTAAAATTGCAGCAATCGTGTTTGGGCCTTCAAAGATAATTGTCTGTTCAAGATGTTCTAGCGCACGAGCACATTCTTCCGCTTCATCTTTCGCCCAGAACGCAGTGCGATAGAGATAAGGGCCCCAGAAGTGAACGTGGCCAAAGGCAAATTCATTTGGAAAACGGCGCGGATCGCCAGTTGCATTTATCGCAGCGCCGGTGTTTCCGTGATAAGAACGGTAAGTTGAGAGCACTTTATGTTTACGAGTATGAATCCGCGCCATACGAATTGCATTTTCAACTGCATCGGCGCCGGCTGCGGTGAAAAATACTTTTGCAAAATCTCCACCAGCTAAATCCACAATTGCGTGTGCTGCTTGGTTGCGCACTTCACTGGCATGTTGTGGAGCAATTGTTGTAAGGACTGCTGCTTGCTCCTGAATCGCTTTTACAACCTTGGGATGTTGATGTCCGATATTGGTAAAGACCAGTTGTGATGAAAAATCTAGATATGTGTTGCCTTGGTAATCCCAGAAGCGCGAACCAGCGCTCCCCGAAATTGGTAGCGGCTTTATTGCGCCTTGCGCAGACCATGAGTGAAAGACAAATTCGTGATCTTCTGCTGATATTGCCGCGCTCTTGGTGGGATCGTTAATTGCTTCAGTCACTTTTCTACCTTTTCACTCAATTTTCCTAAGGACCAAATCCTTGATAAGCGCCATCTTAAACCGAGCCCGAAAATAAAACTATGGAGAAAATCACCTATTAATACTTACTTCGTGAGCGGGTGATTAGTCCATATCCAAGGGCTTTAGTAAGATATGCCCTGTGCGGCGCTTTTGGGCCGCTATTTCTTTGGATAGTCCATTAGAAGCTAGATGGCCGAAAGGGCCGCTTGGTTTCCTTACGAAAGTAGTTCTCTTGTCAAAGCAACAAGCCCATCTAAAAGACCTGCCAATTAAGAAGCGCGAAGATCTGCGTAATGTCGCAATCATCGCTCACGTAGACCATGGCAAGACCACATTGGTCGATGCCATGTTATGGCAATCTGGAGCTTTCGCCGCGCACAAGGTTCAAGGCGAAGGCCAAGATCGCATGATGGATTCAATGGATCTAGAACGCGAAAAGGGCATCACGATTCTTGCTAAGAACACAGCGGTAAAGCGTGGAAATACGATTGTAAATATTATTGATACACCAGGCCACGCAGATTTTGGTGGCGAAGTAGAACGCGGATTAGAAATGGTCGATGGCGTTATCTTGCTAGTCGATGCATCTGAAGGCCCGCTGCCTCAGACTCGTTTCGTTCTGCGTAAAGCGCTACAGAAGAATTTGCCAGTTATTTTGCTAATAAACAAAGTTGATCGCCCGGATTCACGTATTGCAGAAGTTGTCGATGAAGCATACGAACTCTTCCTAGATCTTGATGCAAATGAAGATCAAATTGATTTCCCAGTTATTTATGCATCAGCTAAAGCCGGTCGCGCATCGCTTACCCGCCCGGCAGATGGTGGAATGCCAGTAGAAGAAAATCTTGATGTTCTCTTTGACACTATCTTCTCTGCGATTCCCGCACCTGTTTATCACGAAGGTGCACCATTGCAAGCACACGTTACAAACCTTGACTCTTCACCATTCCTTGGTCGCCTAGCGCTATGTCGTGTACGTGAAGGTGTAATCAGAAAAGGTCAGCAAGTAACTTGGATCAAAACCGATGGAACAACAGAGCGAGTAAAGGTTAGCGAACTTTTAATTACTGAAGCGCTAGAACGAGTTCCGGCACTTGAGGCGCATCCAGGCGACATCATTGCCGTTGCTGGAATCGAAACAATTACCCTCGGTGAAACCTTGGCGGATAATGAAAATCCACACGCGCTTCCATTGATTATTGTTGATGAGCCATCTATATCAATGACTATCGGTATAAATACATCACCACTTGCTGGCAAGAGCGGTACCAAGTTAACCGCCCGCCAAGTAAAGGGTCGTCTTGATGCCGAGCTGGTCGGTAACGTCTCACTTCGCGTTTTAAATACCGAACGTCCTGATACTTGGGAAGTTCAAGGCCGCGGCGAACTTCAGCTCGCTGTTCTCGTTGAAATTATGAAGCGCGAAGGCTTTGAGTTAACAGTCGGAAAGCCACAAGTTGTTATCAAGAAAATCGATGGCAAAGTTCACGAACCAATGGAGCGTTTAACAATTGATTCACCTGAAGAATATCTCGGCGTACTTACCCAATTGATGGCGCTACGTAAGGGCCGTATGGAACAAATGGTTAACCACGGCACTGGTTGGATCCGCCTTGATTACCGCGTTCCGTCACGTGGCTTGATCGGTTTCCGTACTGAGTTCTTAACTGAAACTCGCGGCACAGGTTTGCTACACCACGTCTTCGATGGTTACGAAGCTTGGCACGGCGATATCCGTACTCGCGGAACTGGATCACTTGTTTCAGATCGTCTCGGAACAGTTACTTCTTATGCGTTGTACGGAACACAAGATCGCGGCAGCATCTTCGTTGAACCCGGCGATGAAGTTTACGAAGGTATGGTTATCGGTGAGAATTCACGTTCTGAAGATATGGATGTCAACTGTGTGCGCGAAAAGAAGTTAACAAATATGCGCGCATCAGGTACTGATGAATCAGAGCGTTTGATTCCACCTAAGAAGTTAAATATGGAAGGCGCTCTCGAATTCTGTCGCGAAGATGAATGCGTTGAAGTAACTCCAGCGGTGGTTCGAATCCGTAAGGTAACCCTCAACGGTGATGAGCGCGCCCGCGCGACCTCACGTGCCAAGAAGGCGAACCAGACTTCCTAAATCGCGCTTATTTGGAATAAATGTCAGTGGTGTGGGGTTCAATACCTCATATGACGACGCCTTCCATCAAGCTAACGCAGAGCCTTGCTGCGCTTGCGCCGGTGGAGTTAGATGTCCAACAAGCTAAAGCAGTCGCACACCGTGGCAGACCGTTATTTATTGCGGGCGGACCTGGCACCGGAAAAACTACGGTTTTAATCGAAGCAGCGATCTCGCGAATCAGCGCTGGACAAAACCCAGATTCAATTTTATTACTGACTTATGGTCGCCAGCGCGCATCTGAAATGCGCGATGCAATTGCGCTGCGAACGACAGCAACTGCGCATGAACCACTTGCGCGCACATTTCACTCACTTGCCTACTCAATTTTAAAGATGAACACCGGCGAGAGTTATTACGAGCCAATTCTCTTATCTGGTCCCGAACAAGAAAATTTTATTGAACAGTTGTTGCAAGGCGATGTGACCGATGGTTATCGCCAATGGCCGGTTGATTTACATGATGGGGAAGATAAGAAAGGTAATCCGCTCTTAACCCAAGGCTTTATCCGCGAACTCCGCGATTTAATTATGCGCGCTAATGAAAGAGGGATTAGCCCTGAACAATTAGTAGAACGCGGTGAGCAAGTTGGGGAGAAATACTGGGCTCCGGCTGCAGATTTCTGGTCACGTTACAAAGAAGTAATGGCGATACGTGAAGATACAGCAGGCGATGCCAAGATGCGGATCGACCCTTCAGAACTCATCAGCATCACCATTGCTTACCTAAAATCAAATGAAACGTTGCGGGCGCAATTACAGGCGCGCTTTAAGACAATCATTGTCGATGAATTCCAAGAGAGCGATCCTGCCCAACGAGCTTTACTGGATCTGATCTGCGGCAGCGATTTAGTTATTGCCTACGATGGAGATTCTGCAGTCGGCCGATTCCGCGGAGCAGATCCGGATGGCTTAAAGAGTGAAGTTGAGAGATACATCGCTAAAGGTGCAGAGCAAATTACCTTAAGCAATTCTTATCGCAGCCGTTCTGAGATTTTTGAGATCGCGCAATCAGTTACCTCGCAATTTCGTGCGCCATCACCTACCCGCAAGCAAAGCTGCGCCTATGGTGAAAAACCAGCGTTAGATAAGGCCTTTGACCTAGCCCGACTGCGTTCGCAATCTGAAGAAGCGCAGTACATCGCCTACCATTTCAAACGCGCACATTTAATGCACGGAATTCCATATTCTCAAATGGCGGTTATCTTGCGCAGTTCAGGTACGCAAGCCAGCGCGCTACGTCGCGCATTTGCCCAAGTTTCGATTCCTGTCGCAGGCGATCTCGAAGCGCTCTCAAGAAACCCCGCGCTGGTTCCATTTATCTTGTTAGCGAGAGTTGCTTCTGGTGATCAACCGCTAAATCTTGATACTTGCGAACGGCTGTTAATCTCTGAATTTGGTGGGGCTGATGCCATCTCATTGCGCCGGATCCGCACCGCTCTGCTAGAAGCGCGCAATGATGAAACCGATGCACGTGGTGGAACGCAGTTACTGATTGATGCGATTGATAAAGGTGATATCCCGATAGAAGATAACGCATCGTTGACTCGCGTCTATGAACTACTTTCACATGCGCGAAAAGCGTTGGCTAAGAAAAATACCAGCGCTGAAGATTTACTTTGGGCGATCTGGGATAACGCAAAAACTAGCGACAATGAAAAATTGAGCATCGCTTGGCGAAATACTGCGCTGCGGGGTGGAAATCGTGGTGCGGCGGCAGATCGTGATCTCGATGCCATGATTCAGCTCTTTGATGGAGCGCAGCGATTTACTGAGCGTTTTCCATATTCGAAACCAGCTGCATATCTTGATGAGTTAGCCCGAGAATCAATTGTGGGAGACATTATTACCTCACAAGGTGTGCGTCCTGACGTTGTCGAAATATTGACGGTTCATTCTGCAAAAGGACGCCAGTGGGAGTTAGTCGCAGTTGCTGGGCTACAAGAAGGAGTCTGGCCGAATTTACGTCAACGCAGCTCACTTTTGGGAAGCGAGAGACTTGTAGAGCGCGAACGCCACGGTGATTTACCGCGGTTAGAACTAGATGTGATAGCAGCGAGTTCGCTCGCCGAAGATGAACGTCGCCTGCTGCATGTGGCTGTAAGCCGCGCCCGCCAGGGCTTAATCGTTACCGCTGTACAGCGCGAAGATGACGAGCCATCTGCTTTCTTTGAAGAACTTGATCCGAATTCTGGATCTGATGATCTAGCAATTACCGAAGTGCCGCGCCCGCTCACAACATCATCGCTCGTTGCAACGCTTCGCCAGAATTTGAGTGGACAACATATCCAACCCGCTGCAGGAATTTTAAAGACCCTCGCTGAAGCAAAGATCCATTCCGCAGATCCTCTCAATTGGACCGGCGCACTTGCTATCTCTTCTAGCGAAACTGTTGTGCCTGCTGATGGCAGTGTTCAAGTCTCTCCAAGCGGCGCTGAGAATTTTACTGAGTGCGGAGTCAAATGGTTTCTTGAAAAGAATGGTGGAACTAACGGAGATTCAACAGCGCAAATTCTTGGTTCTGCAATTCACGAATTTGCACGTATCAAGGTGGAAGAACCCGGAATCACAGATGCAGAGTTGATTGCAAAGTTAGAAAGCTCTTGGTCGTTAATCGATCCTACTGATGGCTGGGTGAGCACAACGGCGTTAAAGAGGGCGGTAAAGATGCTAGAGCGCTTTGCGAGATATCACACTGCTTCACCACGCACCGTAGTTGGCGCCGAACTTAACTTCACCATCAAGGTGGGACGTGCTGAAATTCGCGGAAGCGTAGATCGAATTGAAGTTGATGCAGATGGAAGTTTCTACGTCATTGACTTTAAAACTGGAAAAAATGTGATCAAGAAAGAAGAGGCGAAAGAGAATTTACAGCTCGCTTGCTATCAGCTAGCCGTTGCCTTAGATGGTTTTGAAAAGAAGTTATCTGGCAGCAAATCAACTGGAGCAGAGCTGGTCTATCTTGCTAAAGATTCGGTAAAGGTAACTACCCGCCAACAGTTCATTATTGATGAGGTGCAGGTCAAGGCGAAGATTGAAGAGATCGCAGAAGGAATGGGAGCAGCGATCTTCCAAGCCCGCGTCAATGAAATGTGCGAGAAATGCGTAGTTAAAGCGGCTTGTCCGATCCAAAATGAGGGACGGACGGTGATCGAATGATCGAGAAGTACTCACCTCTAGATATCGCTGCCGCACTGCAAAAAGTTGGCGCAAAAGTTTATGACCCAACTCCTGAACAGAGCGCGATTATCTCGATTGTAACCAATCCGCTCGAACCGGCAGTTGTTATTGCAGGCGCAGGCTCTGGTAAAACCGAAACCATGGCGGCGCGAGTTATCTATCTCGTAGCAAATGGCTTCGCTCGCCCTGATCAAATTTTAGGCCTTACCTTTACTCGTAAAGCTGCCGGTGAACTCGCAATCCGTATTCGCACTCGTCTGCGCCAACTACGCGATGCAAAGTTAATACCTGAAAATACCTCGCTAGAGGTATCGGTCACTACTTACCACTCATACGCCGCACGCCTGCTATCAGAACATTCAATCCGATTCGGAATTGATGCTGATATCTCTCCAATGGGAGATGCGGCGATGTGGCAACTCGCTAACGATGTCGTGCGCAATTGGGATGATGCGAATTACACAAATGAATCGGCGATTAACACCGTGGTTGGCGACCTGCTGGGCCTGACAAAATTGATGTTGGAACATCAAGTTAAGCCAGATGCCATTGAGGCCGCTGATCTTGCGGTATTACAAGAACTCTCAAAAATGAGCGGTGATCTAAATGATCAGGTCCGCAGAGTCAATCGCACCTTGACGCAACGGATTGGCTTGCTGCCAATGGTGGAGAGTTTTATTAAACGCCGCCAACAATCGGGACAGTTATCATTTGATGATCAGATGGCGCTTGCTGCAGATATTGCAGTGAATTTCAGCGACATTGGCGAACTCGAACGCGCAAAGTATTCAGTTGTCTTACTTGATGAGTACCAAGATACTTCTCAATCACAAGTACGTATGCTCTCTTCACTCTTTGGCGCGGGACATCCCGTGATGGCAGTCGGCGATCCTTGCCAGGCGATCTACACCTGGCGCGGAGCATCAGCGGGCACGATCAGCTCATTTAATAGCTATTTTCCAAAGGTTTCTGGGCAGAACGGGCAAGAAAGGTATTCGCTGCTCACCACCTTCCGAAACGATAAAGCAATTTTGGAACTCGCCAACGTTGTATCTGCGCAGATTCGTGAAGAAGGTGGTGCAGATGTTCCACCACTGACTCCGCGCCCCAATGCAGGTGATGGCAATTTAGTATGCGGAGTCTTTGAAACAATCGATGCAGAAGCGCAAGCGATCGCAGATTACTTTGCTGCGCTCTGGTTTGATGAAAAACGTTTAGCGGCAGCGCCACAGAAGCGCTCTACCTTCGCAGTCTTAGTCCGCAAACGTTCGCAGATAGCAGCGATCGAAAGCGCGCTTAGATCTGCCGGAATGCCGGTAGATGTGATTGGCCTCGGTGGATTGATCCATGTGCCAGAAGTTGCAGATATCGTTTCAATGCTCAAGGTAATCGCTGATCCTGATGCAGGCGCTGCCTTGATGCGCCACTTAGTTGGTCCGCGAATTAATCTAGGCGCGAAAGATTTAGCAGCGCTTGGTGCATACTCTCGCAATCGCGCCAAAGGCTCGCGCGCTGAAAGTAAATCGCTAATTAAGAAGATCGCTGCTGGAAACCCAGATCGCGCAGAAGCTGATGACCAATTCTTAGGTTCACTAATCGATACCTTAGACGAGATCGAAAAATGTGATCGCAAGACCTTTACGGAGGTTGGCTACAATCGGTTAAAGAACTTCGCCGCAGATCTGCGCAGGTTACGTTCACGTGCAGGTGGAACGATTACCGATTTGATCAATGAGATTGAAAATTACTTATCACTTGAAGAAGAGGTGATGTTGCGCGATGGCACTGGATCTGGGCGTCGCCATATAGATCGCTTCCTTGATGAGGCCGGTAAGTTCGCGCGCAGCGGTGGCACGCTCTCTTCATTCTTACAATGGCTCGATATCACCGGCGAAGAAGAGGGTGGACTTAAATCAGCCGCTCCAGAAGTTCGCAGCGATGTTGTTCAGATCCTCACGGTTCACACATCTAAAGGCGCGGAATGGGATGTAGTCGCTGTTCCAGGCCTTGCAGAAGGCACATTCCCAGGCATAAATAAATCTGATCCCGATAACTGGATCACCAATGAGAAACATATCCCCTTCCACTTACGTGGTGATAGCGATGAGCTGCCGCACTTCTCCTTTAACGGTGCAACCAAGAACTCTGAAGCGAAGAAAGCGATCGATGCCTACGGCAAGATCTGCAGCGCTACCAAGATCCGCGAAGAGATCCGCTTGGGTTACGTCGCATTTACTCGTGCCCGCACCCACTTGATTGCAACAACATCTTGGTGGCGCGATGGCGCAGATTGGGTGGCTCCTTCTTCTATCTTTGAACAAGTCGCTCTAGTCGCTCAAAAATCTGGCGTAATTTTAAATAACGCGGTACAGCCCGAAGAAGATGCCAAAAATCCAAAGTTAGATAACCCCAAAACTGGAGCCTGGCCACGTGATCCACTCGGTGATAAGCGCGAGGCATTTGATGCCAAAGTCAAAGCAGTGCAAAGTGCAACTGCGGTTGATTTAGAAAAATTTGTCGGCACTGATTTGGAAATTCTCTCTTGGGTCGATGATGCGAAAGCGTTAATTAACGAGAGTTCGCTCGCTCAAAATCGTGGATTAGAAATTCCTTTACCATCGCGCCTTTCTACCTCGACCTTGGTTGCACTACACAAAGATCCGATTGAATTAGCGTTAAATATCCGCCGTCCAGTGCCACGTCCGCAAGATGAATATTCTCGTCGCGGTACCGCTTTTCACTTATGGATTGAACGACATTTCACTGCTGCAACTTTATTTGATGACGATGATTTAGATTTCTTAGATCCGCTCGAACCTGATCAGACCTTAGAAGGACTGAAAAGTAAATGGTTGGAATCTGATTGGGCAGCGCGAATTCCATATGCTGTGGAAGTTCCATTTGAAACAGTCATCGGCCCAGTCTTGGTTCGCGGAAGAATCGATGCGGTTTATGAAAGAGATGGTCGCTTCGAGGTTATTGACTGGAAGACCGGATCGACGAAGTTGGGGCCATCTTCAGCGGTGCAGCTAGCGGTTTATCGCTTAGCCTGGGCAAAGTTAAAGGGAATAGACCCAGCCCAGGTATCAGCTGCCTTCCACTATGTTCCAAGTGGAGAGACAGATCGCAGTGCAGATTTACTCACAGAGAAAGAGTTGACAGCCCTCTTATCTCTGCCACGAGCAAATTAAATATCGAAGCGATCTAGCTCCATTACCTTGCTCCAAGCCTGCGCAAAGTCAGCTGCAAATTTTCCATCTGCGCCATCGCTGGCGTAGACCTCAGATAAGGCGCGTAGTTCAGAGTGTGATCCAAAGAGTAGATCAGCGCGAGATGCTGTCCAATTAACTTTGCCACTCTTACGATCGCGACCCTCGAAGATACTTTCATCTCCAGATTTAGGTGCCCAGACCGAGTTGATACTTAAGATATTTATAAAGAAATCATTGGTTAGTGATTCCTTCTTCTTGGTAAGTACACCAACCTTTGAGCCATCAAAGTTTGCACCAAGTGCACGCATGCCACCGATCAAGACTGTTAACTCTGGGGGAGTTAGCGTGAGTAAAGCTGCCTTTTCAACTAGTGGAACTTCAGCTGGACGGTTATCTAATTTGCTTATGTAATTACGGAAACCATCAGCGCTTGGCTCAAGTACCGCGAATGATGCGATATCAGTCTGTTCTTGTGTTGCATCAGTGCGTCCTGGTGTGAAACGCACCTTTACCTTGTGGCCAGCGTTCTTTGCAGCAGCTTCTACTGCAACAGATCCGCCCAGAACAATTAGGTCAGCAAGTGAAACTTTCTTATCAGATTTCTTATTGAAGTTACTCTGAATTTTTTCAAGAGTCGCGAGAACCTTCTTTAACTCCTTGGGGTTATTTGCCTCCCAATTGCGCTGTGGTTCTAAGCGAATACGTGCGCCATTGGCGCCGCCGCGCTTATCTGTGCCACGGAAAGATGAGGCTGATGCCCATGCTGTTGTAACGAGTTGGGCGATAGTTAAATCGCTAGCCAAGATGCGCTTCTTGAGAAGATCAATCTCGTTCTTACCGATTTTCTTCTTTGACGCTGCAGGAAGTGGATCTTGCCAAATAAGCGCCTCATCAGGCACAAGTGGCCCAAGATAGCGGGCGATTGGACCCATATCGCGGTGCGTTAACTTAAACCAAGCGCGTGCGAAGGCATCTGCAAATGCTCCGTGATCTTCGGCAAAGCGACGTGAAATCTTTTCATATGCCGGATCTGTACGTAGCGCTAGATCCGTTGTGAACATAACTGGCGCGTGAGTCTTTCCAGCAATGTGCGCATCAGGAACAGATTTTGCAGCTGATTCATCAGTCGGAATCCATTGTGTTGCACCAGCAGGGCTCTTGGTCTGCTTCCATTCATATTTAAAGAGCGTCTTAAAGTATGTGTTATCCCATTTAGTCGGCGTTGGAGTCCACGCACCTTCGAGTCCGCTCGAAATTGTTTCTGCGCCGCTTCCTTTACCGTTGCTGTTCTTCCAGCCAAGTCCCATCTCTTCCATTGGAGCAGCCTCTGGTTCTGCGCCGACATATTTACCGGGATCGGCAGCACCGTGAGCTTTACCAAAGGTATGTCCACCAGCAATAAGCGCAACAGTTTCTTCATCGTTCATCGCCATTCGGGCAAAAGTTTCACGAATATCTTTTGCTGATGCGAGAACATCAGGATTTCCATTTGGTCCTTCAGGATTTACATAGATAAGTCCCATTTGAACTGCTGCCAGCGGGTTCTCTAAATTGCGATCTCCGCTGTAGCGCTCATCTGCCAGCCACTCTGCTTCTTTACCCCAGTAAGTCTCATCTGGTTCCCAAACATCTGCACGACCGCCACCAAAACCAAATACTTTTAGCCCCATAGATTCAAGGGCGCTATTGCCAGCCAAGATCATTAAATCTGCCCAAGATAATTTCTTTCCATATTTTTGTTTAATCGGCCACAACAAACGGCGCGCTTTATCGAGGTTTACATTATCTGGCCAGCTATTTAGCGGTGCGAAACGTTGCATGCCTGCACCGGCTCCGCCACGTCCGTCGGATGTTCGATAGGTACCGGCGCTGTGCCAA
>JBIJCP010000121.1:0-3557 GCA_044344635.1 Candidatus Planktophila sp.
GCGTGGGAGTGTTGATGTAACTGGTGAATTCATGGTGTTCTCCTTAAATGGTAATAAAAAACAGTTGATTGGACTGTGCTTACCTAAGGCGTAGGGCTCTACTTTGCTAGGCGGCTCTGTGCATAGATTAGCGCCCACCGACCCTTACTGGCTATTTAGGCGCTAGCCACGAATTGTGGCGAGCACCTCATTTCGAATCTTTTCCATACGCGCTTGCGTCTTGGCTTCTACATTTAATCGCAAGAGAGGCTCAGTGTTGGAAGCGCGGACGTTAAACCACCAGCTGTCACCATTAACTGTTAAGCCATCGAGATGATCTACCTCTACACCAGGTGCTTTTCCGAATTTTGCTTCAACCTCTGCCATTGAAAGCTGCGAGTCGGATACTTCTGAATTAATTTCACCGCTAGAAAAATAGCGAACATAGGGTTTCAATAACTTGGAGAGCGTAGAACTTGCTTCTCCCAGCGCCGCAATTGCGTGCAGGGCCGCCAACATGCCGGAGTCGGCCCGCCAGAAATCGCGGAAGTAGAAGTGTCCGGAATGTTCACCACCAAAAACAGCACCGGTTTCGGCCATCAATTTCTTTATATAAGAATGTCCAACTCTTGATCGAATTGCAGTCCCACCGCGTTCTTCCACAATTTCGGCTACTGCACGTGATGAAATTAAATTATAAATTATATTTGCACCAGGGTTCTTCTGTAACTCGCGATCTGCAATTAAAGCGGTAAGTGTTGATGGATTTACCAATTCGCCGTTTTCATCAACCAAGAAGCAACGATCAGCATCCCCATCGAAAGCCAGTCCGATATCCGCTTTATGTTTCCTCACCGCCTTTTGAAGATCTTTAAGATTTTTGGGGTCGATGGGATTGGCTTCGTGGTTCGGGAAAGAGCCATCTAATTGAAAATACAAGGGAATTACTTCGCAATTTAAAGTTGCAAAAACCGCTGGTGCGGTATGTCCTGCCATACCGTTTCCAGCATCGATTACTACTTTAAGTCGACGGTTATCGGATAAATCAACAAGAGTAAGTAAGTGGTCAACGTATGCGCTCAACATATCTTCGTTACCTTCTTTACCTACACTTCTGAAGTCGATTGGTGAACCCTCAGCCACATACCTCTCAATCGTTAAAAGCCCTGATTCTTTGCCGATTGGCCTAGCACCACTTAAACATAACTTTATGCCGTTGTACTCCGCAGGATTGTGGCTAGCAGTAAACATCGCTCCAGGAAAATTCAATTTCCCTGCTGCAAAATAGAGCAGGTCTGTTGATGCCAATCCGATACGAATAACATTTAGCCCCTGCGAAGTTACACCCGCAGAAAAAGCATCGGCAAATGTCGGCGATGATGGGCGCATATCTTCACCTATTACAACGGTTCCGGGTTCGCGTTCTTGTTGCAGAAAACGCGCAAATGCGACTCCAGTAGCAAAGCAAAAATCAGCAGTGATCTCTACATCAACTAATCCGCGAATGTCATAGGCTTTAAATATTGAAATACTTAACTTCTTTCTCTAACAGAATTTACTTACTGACCCAGAGCTATTTTAAGATGGAACCGCCCGCAGGTGGCCGCGGCGACCAAGCTGTATTTCAGAGCTCTGAGAATTATTTGCGGTATCTTCACTTAAAGAGCCATTGGGAGTCATATTTAAATTTGCTACTTCACGCACTGCATCTGCGATCGCCATCAAATCATCTTCGGTCGGACCGCTATTTATCTGCGAGCCCTCCTCTTTAATCACATTCCAGCCATTGGGTACCGTAAGGCGTTTGCCATGCGCTTCGCAAAGATCATATGAGTGAGGTTCAGAGAATGTTGCTAAAGGACCAAGTACTGCGGTGGAGTCGGCATATATATAAGTTAAAGTCATAGAAGCCAAGCTTCTACAACTAACTCGGGAACAGCTGCGCCCTGTTCTAGCCAACTTACTCATGACCATAAGGCTAGTGGAGTAAGGGCGAAAAACTGGGATTGTCACGGAGTTAAGACACCAATATTTGCAAGCGGTACAGAAGATTTAGTTAGGACACTTCCTGGCGCTAGTGGGAAATAACCGTAGCCACTTTTAGTGGAAATCAGACCAGCACCATAAATTCCCTTACCAACCTCGGAAAATCTGATTGCTCGTACTCCATCTGGAATCTTGATCGTTGAAATTTCATCGCCTCTAACTTTGAGAACTTTTCGCTTCCCCTTATCAAGCGTCATCTCAATATCCAGAGATATCGCCCCACCGATGAACACTAACTGCGGGGCAAGCCCTGCGATTGCCAGAGAGATTTCGCCTAATTCCTGAACAGATGTACTCCAAATAAAGTCTGATTTATCTTGCGCGAAGGTTGGAGAAAAGACAGAGGCGACAAGTGGCTCGTCTGAAGAGATATGTAAGCCAAATTTGCTATTAGGAAGGTTTGGATTTAGCGGAAGGTTAATGACTGATCCAGATTTAAGGATCTTATTTTCAAAGCCGGTTGGTATAAAACTTCCATCAGTTGATAGAACTTTCACAGTAACCCGCGCATCGAGTTCACCAGGTACTAATAAGCGCAACGAATGCGGTAACTCAACGGAATTTCCGCCAACTTTTCGCACCGAATGTGGAACTGCGGGGATATATATTTCCTTTGCAGCCTTTGGGGCAAAGTTAACAATATCTCCGCCCAGGGCCCTAAGTCCCCTGCCGCGCTCATCTATCAAATAACTGGTCACGCGACCTGATCGAGTCAATACTCTAATTACAATTTCACGAGATCCCGGCGCAAGGGAATCTAAACCAAGCTCCCGGTATGAATTGGCCTCCAGGGTAATTGGTTTCGTAGGTTGGGTACCAATTTCATTCCATATTTGCAAATCAACAATTGCAGAACTAAGTCCGCTATTTACAATCATTATCTTGCCTCTACTTGTTACATCAGCTGCACCACCAACAAACCATTGATCATTTTGCAGAGATGAACAAATAGTTGCACCTGCCCATACTCCTTGGCGAATTTGCCAAACAACTGGCGTGACTCCTTGGGATTCAATTATTACTGGAGCCTTTACTTGCATATATCTAAGGGTCTGGGCCGGAATAAAAGAAAGCGATTTAGTCCCAGTTTTACGCAAAGGAGTCTTATTCGATGGCACTGAGATTGCAGTGGTGATATCGCTTGGAGTAGGAGGGCAGACAACTGCAGGGAAATTCTTCGAAAATTCACTCTTCGATAGTCCGACATTTAAACCATTGGCTGCTAAAACAACTGCTATTGCAGATGCAAGAATTAAAGTGGGGCGCTGAAATCTCATGCTAGCTCCGCATCTTTCATCTCGCGGCGGCGGCGACCTCCAGGAAGTGCCATAACTATTACCGTTACTAGGATGATAATTTGAAATGAAATCCAAGCACGACGCAAAGTGCCGTCATATAGCAAGGTTACTAACCCTGGCTCAGTGACGATAAATACCGGCATCGCATTAACGCTACGCTGGCGTTCTAAGCGAGAGCCATCTTGCATCGCCCTCCATCCCCGACTGAAATTTTCAGTCAGAGTAATCTCGCCA
>JBIJCP010000122.1:0-3535 GCA_044344635.1 Candidatus Planktophila sp.
TCGTGAGATAGCAGCTCTTCGGTATCTTCGCTCTCGCGATTGATTTGATCTGTTATATCGGCGATCTTCTTGCGAAGCGGCTGCGGATCGACGCCACGCTCTAAATTGTAAGCAACCTGTTTTGCACGACGGCGATTGGTTTCATCAATTGCTTGCGCCATTGACTTGGTTATATTGTCGGCGTACATATGCACTTCACCTGAAACATTTCGCGCAGCGCGACCAATCGTTTGAATCAGGGAAGTTGCAGATCGTAAAAAACCCTCTTTATCGGCATCGAGTATCGCAACGAGTGAGACTTCAGGTAAATCCAAACCTTCGCGAAGGAGATTGATCCCAATTAAAGCATCGTATTCACCCGTGCGCAGTTCGCGCAGTAACTCAACGCGACACAAGGTGTCGACTTCTGAGTGCAAATATCGCACACGAACTCCACGCTCTTGCAGATAATCAGATAAATCCTCCGACATCTTCTTAGTCAAGGTAGTAACTAATACTCGTTCATTCTTCTCGGCGCGGATGTTGATCTCATTTAAGAGATCATCGATCTGGCCCTTGATTGGCTTAATGATGATTGCTGGATCAACTAGGCCAGTTGGACGAATTACCTGCTCGACGACATCGTCTTCGACTTTAGCCATCTCATATTTACCAGGTGTAGCCGATAGAAAAATCTTCTGTCCGACGCGCTCCAAAAACTCGGGCCATTTCAACGGGCGATTATCCATTGCACTTGGCAAGCGAAAACCATGTTCTACCAAGGTGCGTTTACGAGATGCATCGCCTTCAAACATTGCACCAATCTGCGGAACGGTTACGTGGCTCTCATCAATAACTAACAGGAAATCTTCCGGAAAGTAATCGAGTAGGCAGTTTGGGGCGGAGCCTGGTTCGCGTCCATCTAGATGTCGCGAATAGTTTTCGATTCCCGAGCAGAAACCAAGTTGTTCCATCATTTCTAGATCGAAGGTGGTGCGCATCTTTAGGCGTTGTGCTTCTAATAACTTGCCCTGCTTTTCAAAGAGATTTAGTTGAATCTGCAACTCATCTTGAATCTCCCCCATCGCGCGCTTCATTGTTTCTGGTCCTGCAGCGTAATGCGTGGCGGGGAAGATGTAGATCTCGGTCTCATCTCGCAGAATCTCACCTGTCAGTGGATGCAGAGTCATTATCTTTTCAATTTCATCACCAAACATCTCAATGCGGATCGCTAGCTCTTCATACATTGGGATTATCTCGATCGTGTCCCCTCGAACACGGAAGGTGCCGCGCTCAAAGGCCATATCGTTTCTTTGATACTGCACATCGACAAATTTTCGCAGTAATTTATTCCGTTCAATCTCATCGCCCACCTTTAAGCGAATCATGCGATCGATGTACTCCTGCGGTGTACCGAGACCGTAAATACAGGAGACCGTTGCCACCACAATCACATCTCGGCGGGTCAATAATGAGTTCGTGGCTGAGTGGCGCAGACGCTCGACTTCGTCGTTGACACTGGAGTCTTTCTCAATGAAGGTATCAGTTTGAGGGACATAGGCCTCTGGTTGGTAATAATCGTAATAAGAAACAAAGTACTCAACCGCATTGTTAGGCAATAGTTCCCGGAATTCATTTGCCAGCTGTGCTGCCAATGTTTTGTTGGGCGCCAAAACCAGGGTGGGTCTTTGCAATCGCTCGATTAACCAAGCAGTTGTTGCAGATTTACCCGTACCGGTCGCACCAAGTAAAACCACATCTTGAACGCCAGCGTCAATTCTGCGGGCGATCTCTTCGATTGCCTGTGGTTGATCTCCAGCGGGCACATAGTCGCTGATCACCTGGAATGGTTCGACCCTACGTTGCAGGTCAGAGATCGGGCGCATTTTCTAAGCCTACTTCGCTCGGCTCGGTAATTCCTCCCAGAGGTTTTCTACCGCTCGCAGCAGCCCATCTTCATCGCCGTCATTGACGATGACGAAATCTGCCAGCGCTTGCCTATCTTCACGAGTGGCTTGTGCAGCGAGCCGTCGTTCAATTTCAGAGATAAACATGCCGCGTTTGCGCAACCGGTCTTTGCGAATCTCTAGATCCGCCTCCACGGTGATAACTAAATCAAAATTCTTAGCCGAACCAGACTCCGCTAGAAGCGGAATCTCATAGATAAGAATCTCATCGGGTTTTAAATCAGCAACAACTTCCAGGAATAGCCCGCGTACTCGAGGATGAATAATTGCTTCTAGATCTTCCTTTGCTTGAGTATCTGAAAAAATGATCTCTGCCAGCGCCTTACGATCAATATCTCCGTTGTGCATTATCTTTTCGCCAAAACGCAAGATAACTTCATCAAAACCTTCGCTACCTCGCTCGATCGCCACCCGCGCGAGTTGATCGGCATCAACAACACGCGCGCCAAGATCAGAGAAATATTGCGCAGCCAGAGATTTACCGGCACCGATTCCTCCGGTAAGAGCGACGATCAACATATCGCCAACTCTACCTCTAGCCCGATATCTACGAGCATAAGAAAAGGCCCACCCGAAGGTGAGCCTTTTCTTACTTAAGATTTATTACTCAGCAGCTGCTTCTGCAACAACTTCTTCTACAGCAGGGGCTGCGGCATCAGCTGCCTTGGCTTCTGCTTTCTGCTTCTTGTGCGCTAGGAAACGAGTCTGCGCCTCTTGATACTGACGCTCCCATTCTTCACGTTGTGAATCAAAGCCAGGCTGCCATTCTTGTGTGTCAGGATCAAAACCCTCTGGATAGATAAAGTTTCCATTGGCATCGTAACGAGCAGCCATTCCGTATTGAGTTGGATCAAATGCTTCGATCTCAACCTCATGTCCTTCATTGGCTTGCTTTAGAGAAAGTGAGATGCGACGACGCTCCAGATCAATATCAATGATCTTTACAAAGAGTTCGTCATCTACTGCAACAACTTGCTCTGGAATTTCAACGTGGCGTTCAGCTAGCTCTGAGATGTGGACTAAGCCTTCGATTCCTTCGTGAACGCGGATAAATGCTCCGAATGGAACCAACTTTGTAACAACACCAGGAACAACTTGATTGATTGTGTGGGTGCGCGCAAAGGCTTGCCAAGGATCTTCTTGAGTTGCCTTTAGAGAGAGTGAGACGCGCTCACGCTCGAAATCAACTTCGAGAACTTCTACAGTTACTTCGTCGCCAACTTCAACAACTTCACCTGGATGATCAATATGCTTCCAAGAAAGTTCAGAGACGTGGACGAGACCATCAACGCCACCTAGGTCAACGAATGCGCCAAAGTTTACGATTGATGAAATTACGCCAGTGCGTACTTGACCCTTTTGAAGCTGGTTCAAGAAGGTAGTGCGTGATTCTGATTGAGTCTGCTCAAGGAATGCGCGACGTGAAAGAACTACGTTATTGCGGTTCTTATCGAGTTCAATTATGCGCGCTTCAACTTCTTTACCGATATAAGGAGTTAGATCGCGGACGCGACGCATTTCAACGAGTGATGCTGGCAAGAAGCCGCGGAGACCGATATCAACGATCAAGCCGCCCTTAACCACTTCAA
>JBIJCP010000123.1:0-3532 GCA_044344635.1 Candidatus Planktophila sp.
CAGTTGGACATTGTTCTCGTTGCGATATAACTGTAGAGCCGAGACTTTCTAAGCAATGGTTTGTCAAGGTTGCTCCACTGGCTAAAGCATCTGCTGATGCAGTGCGCAGCGGCGCAGTTAAGATCGAACCAGAAGCTCTCTCGCCTCGTTACTTCGAGTGGGTCGACAACATGCATGACTGGTGTATCTCTCGTCAGCTCTGGTGGGGTCATCGAATCCCAGTTTGGTATGGGCCAGATGGAGAGATAAAAGTTGTCGGCCCAGATGAAGTAGCACCAGATGGGTGGATGCAAGATCCAGACGTTTTAGATACGTGGTTCTCATCTGGTCAGTGGGCATTTTCTACCTTTGGTTGGCCAGAAAAGAGTGCGGATCTAGCAAAGTTCTATCCGACTAGCGTTCTTGTTACAGGCTATGACATCTTATTTTTCTGGGTGGTGCGAATGATGATGATGTCCACATTTGCAATGGATGGCGTTGCGCCATTTAAAACAATTATGTTGCACGGTTTAGTCCGCGATCAATTTGGTAAGAAAATGTCTAAGAGCCGCGGAAATGTAATTGATCCCATTGAATTTATGGATAAGTACGGCGCCGATGCGCTGCGCTTTACTCTCGCGCGTGGCGCAAATCCGGGCACTGATCAGGCTTTGGCTGAAGACTGGATCGGCGGATCGCGAAATTTCGCAACGAAGTTATGGAACGCCACCCGCTTTGCGATGTTAAATGGTGCAAATACTGTCGGCCCACTTCCAGAAGTTTCATCACTTAACGCTATTGATCGCTGGATCCTCTCGCGACTTAGCGAAACTTTGCGCGACGTTGATTCACTTCTAGAAGGATATGAATTTGCCCGCGCGTGTGAAATTCTCTATCACTTTGCTTGGGATGATCTCTGCGACTGGTATCTCGAACTCTCAAAAGAAACCTTCGCCTCAGATAAAAAGGCGCTTTCACAACGCGTTCTTGGCCACGTTCTTGATCAATTACTGAGAGTTCTGCATCCGATAATGCCATTTATTACTGAAGAGCTCTGGTGCACTCTCACGGGAGGCCAATCACTTGTGGTTGCACATTGGCCAGAAGCTAATCCGACCCATATAGATAAGAGTTCTGAATCGCTAGTTCGCGCCATGCAAGAGGTAGTCACAGAAGTTCGCCGCTTCCGCAATGACCAAGGCTTAAAACCATCGCAGAAGGTTCCCGGTCGCTTCCTTGGATCTTCCGATATTACTAAATATTCCAGTGCTCTCAGTTTCTTACTAAAACTAGAAGATAAAGAGTTCACGCCATCTGCCACCTTAGAGATCGCTGGAGTAAAGATCGAACTTGATTTGACCGGTTCGATTGACGTTGTGGCAGAGCGTGCTCGCTTAGAGAAAGATTTATCAGCTGCCAAGAAAGATTTACAGACCGCTGAAGTAAAGCTTGGCAACGCTGGTTTTATGGCTAAAGCACCAGCAGATGTAGTCGTTGAAATTAAAGAGCGTCTTACCAAGACTTCTGCTGATATAGAACGCATTACCGCCGCACTCGCCGCACTGAAATAACCCGATGAATAACATCAGCCCAGATGATCAGGCGCGTATTGATGCCATTGAAAAGGCGCTGCTTGCTCGTTGGCCGGAAACTCGCATTGCTCCAACTCTTGAGCGAATCAGTGCGCTCGTTGATATTTTAGGCTCGCCACAACTGACTTACCCGACTATCCATATCGGCGGCACCAACGGTAAGACCACTACTTCGCGCATGATCGACTCACTTTTATTCGAAATGGGTTTGCGAACTGGACGTTTTACCAGCCCGCACCTGGAAAGTTATCTAGAACGCATCTGCATAAATGGAGTACCGATCGATGCGAAGGAATTGATATTCTCATTTAACGATATAAGTCCTTATTTTGATTTAATGGATAGCAAATTTGAGCATCCGATCTCCTTTTTTGAGGCAATTACTGCGCTGGCATTTGCCGCATTTGCGGAACATCCAATAGATGTTGGGGTAATTGAAGTCGGTATGGGCGGCACATGGGATGCAACAAATGTGGTGGACGCTGACGTCTCAGTAATTACTCCAATTGGTTTGGATCATATGGAGTACTTAGGAAGCACGATTGGCGAAATCGCAGCAACTAAAGCAGGGATTATCAAAGAACAAGGATTTATTGTCTTAGCGCAACAAACCCCCGAAGCCGCCGTAGAACTACTGCGCCGTGCTGCTGAAGTTGGTGCAGATGTTGCACGCGAAGGCTTGGAGTACTCGATAGATTCGCGCGCTGTGGCAGTCGGCGGACAGTTAATTTCGATAACCGGATTACGTGGACATTACGATGACATTTTCTTGCCACTGCACGGTAAGCACCAAGCATCTAACGCCGCGGCCGCACTAATCGCCGTTGAGGCTTTTTTCGGCGAGCAAGATTTAGATATCGATGCCGTCCGAGCTGGATTCGCTAATGTAACTTCACCAGGACGTTGTGAAATCATCCATCGCGATCCCACGATTATTTTAGATGCTGCCCATAACCCACATGGAGCGAAAGCGATAGCCGAAACTATTCAGAGCGAATTTACCTTTGATGAAGTAACTGGGATCGTTGCCTTGATGGCCGATAAGGATGCGCTGGGAATTCTGCAGACACTCGAGCCCATAATGAATCAGATAATTGTTACAACTAACTCTTCAGAGCGCTCAATGAGCGTGAGCGATCTAAAGGCCTTAGCCAGCCAAGTCTTCGGCGCAGATCGCGTCTTCGCCGAAGATAATTTGCAAGATGCGATAGATCGCGCCGTCAGAGATGCAATTCGTCCACTTAGCGATGAATCACTCGCAATTTTGATTACTGGATCAGTCGTAACTGTCGGTGAAGCTCGCACCGCAGTCCGTAAGAAATTCGCTAAATTAACTGGACAGGGTGAAAAGTAATGCGCGTACTTGGGTCGGCCGTTCTTTCAATGGAAATCTTAATTATGGGATTTGCAATGTTATTGGCGAAAGATACTCACGGAACTTTCTCAATAACTTATGGGTTTGTAGTTATCTTTTTGATGATTTATTCCATTCGCTTACTCAAGAAACGTTCAGGCTGGATTCTTGGATCAATTCTTCAATTTGCGATGGCGGCTTATTCCTTGATCGTGCCATTGATGCTGATCGTAAATCTGCTCTTCATGGGGTTATGGGTTGCGGCGATAATTGTTGGGCGCAAAGGTGAGGCGGCGCGGGCGGCGCTTTTGGCGCAGGGCAAACCAGGGGAAAATCCCGTGGCGCCAACACCCCCAGATGCCTAATAGACTGAGGCAGTGAGCACCGAAAAGACCCTAATCCTCGTCAAGCCTGATGGCGTTCGTCGCCAATTAATCGGCGAAGTTATATCAAGAGTTGAAGGTAAGGGATATATAGTTACAGCGCTTCGTATGATGCAAGCAGATCGTGCACTGCTTGAGCGTCACTATGAAGAGCATAAAGGTAAGCCTTTCTTCGAACCACTCGTTGAATTTATGATGTCGGGCCCAATAGTTGCGATTGTGGC
>JBIJCP010000124.1:0-3504 GCA_044344635.1 Candidatus Planktophila sp.
CCAGAAAGCACCAATTCAGAAGATTGCTGATCAGATCTCAGCAATCTTTGTGCCTATCGTTACTTTGCTGGCTGTCGCAACTTTCTTTGGTTGGTATTACTTTGGTGACAATGTTGATGGGCGATCGCTCGCCCAATCGATTCAAATTGCAATAACCGTTCTTGTAATCGCCTGCCCTTGTGCTCTTGGTTTAGCTACTCCTGTTGCGCTCTTGGTCGCATCAGGGCGCGGAGCATCGCGTGGAATTGTATTGCGCCAACCTCGTGCTTTAGAACTCGCTCGTAAAGTCGATGTGATTGTTCTGGATAAGACCGGAACTCTGACAACTGGAGTTATGAAGGTTCACGATGCCACTATCCCGATTAGCGCTCATAAAGTTCTTGGCGTTGCTTATGCAGAATCGTTAAATGAAAAGACTATTTTATCCTCAGCGCTCTCCCTCGAATTAGCAAACGATCATCCTGTCGGGCAAGCGATCGTTTCTCACGCGCTAGCAAGAGGTGCTAATCGCCACGAAGTTGTGGAATTCACGCAAACTCCTGGCGCTGGAGTTGCTGGACGAGTATTGCTCGGTGCGATCTCACCAGTTGTATTAATCGGAACTCCTAAAGCAATTGCACATAGCGCAACTACCTTTGATCCCGCTATCGCAGAAGCGATTACACGCGGTGAGGAATCTGGGCTATCAGTTGCAGTACTTGCTTGGGATGGCGTTGCCATTGCGGTCTTTGCAATCGGAGACCAAGTTAAGGCAGATGCCGCCGCAACAATTTCCGCTCTGGTTGATTCTGGGATTACCCCTTGGTTAGTTACCGGTGATAACGAAGAGAGCGCTGGAGCAATTGCCCGCCTGGTTGGAATTAAAAGTGAGAATGTCGTTGCTCGGGCGCTGCCTGATGAGAAGTTAGCGCGAGTTACTGCGCTAAAGAGCGCTGGTCACACTGTCTTAATGGCCGGTGATGGCATTAACGATGCTGCAGCACTTGCTGCCGCAGATCTAAGTATGGCTATGGGAACTGGCACAGATACTGCAATTTCTAGCGCCGATATAACTTTGATGCGCCCTGAATTGATGAGTGTAGTTGATGCGCTAAAGCTTTCTAAGCGCACATTGCGAACTATTAAATCTAATTTAGCTTGGGCATTTGCCTATAACGTAATTGGAATACCAATCGCTGCCGCAGGTCTTTTGACGCCGATGTATGCAGCAGGCGCGATGGCCATTAGCTCGCTCTTTGTTGTGACTAACTCGCTAAGAATTAGGTAGTACTACTTCAGTTTGAAGCTTGGGTACTTATCTGTAACAAGTAACAACATATAACCCTGTACGCGGTTCCAGTATGCAATTGTGCCAAAGACAATTTCGCCTGCCCATTTAGGGTATTTGCCAGTTGCAGATGTCTGCACCCAAGCAATAAAGGTGACAACTAATGTAAACAACAAGTAAACGATACCGACGATGTAATGAGGAATCGCGAGGAACCACTTAACTAGCGGTAAGAAACGATTTAATTTCTCTCCGCCATCTATATCAGGAAATACAACTGAAACTTTTGAATTTGATTCAATCGAAGGATACTTATCGTTTAATATCAAGACATATGCTGCTAATCGCGTTGAAAGTTCGATTAGGGCGTGATTAAAAGTTAAAACATAGCTTGGGTATTTTTGGCGAAAGAGCAGCGCCAGAATAGTCGGAATAACAATTAGTCCTGCAGTACCGGCTGCCCAGTTTTCGCTCTCGCTAAAGGATGACTGCGCAAAAGTTGCTACGAAAATAATTACTGGGAAGGCGAGAATGCCACGCCAGAAGACGGTCGTGCGATTGCGATCTTTATGCTTGATTTTGATATTTGTCTTTACTTGATTGCTCATCGCAAGACCACTTTCTAGTAGCGGGGGCAGGATTTGAACCTACGACCTCTGGGTTATGAGCCCAGCGAGCTACCGAGCTGCTCCACCCCGCGTCGGAAGTGTCAGTCTAAAGGGTGGGCAAGTAATAGCCAAATCCGCTGATTTAGCGAAAGTGAATTACTGACGTCCCTCTGCCGCAATAGCTGCAGCAAGTGCTGCCTTTAAGCGATCTTGTGCGCGGCCATATGCTGCAAAGTCTCCCTTGGCAAGTGCTGCATTTCCATCAGCAATCGCCTGCCTTGCATTTTCTAGCGCGCTCCTTAGATCTGCAGATGCGTTATCAGTATTTGATGTAGTTGGTGTACCTGAAGAAGATGTTCCGGAGTTGCCACCGAAGACTTGATCTAGTGCGCCCTTTAGCGAATTATCGAAACCAATTACATCGCCAAATGAAACGAGTACCTTCTGTAAAAGCGGATATGCCGAAGTATTAGCTGTTGCTCTTACATAAACCGGCTGTACGTATAGCAAACCGCCACCAACCGGAAGCGTTAATAAATTACCAAGTACAACATCGGCGCCACCTTGGCGCAGCAAGGAGAGTGAGTTAGCAACTTCTGGTTTCGCCTCAAAGTTAGAGGCAACCTGAGATGGACCAGCGATATTGGTGCTACGTGGAAGTTGCAATACCGTCATCTTTCCATAATTCGGCCCATAGTTTGAGTCGACAACGGCGAAGGCAGCTAGGTTTTCGCGACCACCACGTGGAACAAATGGGGTAGTTAAGGTAAATGTTGGCTTATCTGATCCAGGCATTTCTAGCGTCATGTAATAAGGAGGTTGTGCTCCGGCATTAGCACCGAAAGTTGAAGGATCGCGAGGTACGCGCCAGAAATCTTGTCCACCGTAGAAAGCTGCGGCGCTTTGCACGTGATATGAGCTAAGGACATCACGTTGTATGCGGAAGAGATCTTCTGGGTAACGGACATGCTCTAGAAGTTCCTTAGACATCTTGCTCTTTGGAGTCACAGTGTTTGGAAATGCCTTCATCCAAGTCTTCAGAACTGGATCTTTCTCATCCCATTGGTAGAGAACAACTGTGCCGTCATAGGCATCGACCGTAGCCTTTACCGAGTTGCGGATGTAGTTAATATCTCCATTTGTTTGAGCAGTAATGGCGCTGGAGGTTGCAGTGAAGGCATCAGCAGTTGCTGAGGTGAGTGAAGTTACCTGTGAATAAGGATATCCCTTACTTGTTGTGTAACCATCAATAATCCATTGAATCTTTCCGTCAACGATTGCTGGATATGGATCGCCATCTACGGTTAACCAAGGTGCAACCTTGGCTACTCGCTCACGTGGAGAGCGATTGTATAAAATCTTTGACTCTGAATTTATCAAATTAGATAGAACGATACGTTGTTCTTGGTATTGAATCGCAAAGAGTAGCTTTTTAAATAAGCCACCCATTGGCACTCCACCTTCACCGGTGTAAGTGTAATTCCTCTGACCATTTGCTGATGCATCATCTGGATAGTCAAATTCAACTGGTGTATCTGTCTTGGGTCCACCGATAATTGAATAGTTAGGAACATTCTCACCAAAGTAAATGCGTGGTTGGAATTTTCCAAGGCCATCTGTTGGTGGTAA
>JBIJCP010000022.1:0-12230 GCA_044344635.1 Candidatus Planktophila sp.
ACTGGGCAAGATGCGCAGACCGCTTTAGCTGCGTTCTCGCGATTGCGGCGGCGGGGACCGCGTTCGCCATCTGGATGGAAGAACATCTCGGCCGGAAGTTCGCGACAGGCGCCTTGGTACTGCCATTCCCAATGATCTGCGATTGGAAGCGGTAGACGTGATAGTTCAGCCATGTTGGTCTCCTTGCCTTGTTGAGTAAGCCAACCCTACAACCGCGCCATAGGTTGTTCAAGTATCTATCGCTTCAAAAGTTGTTCGTTTCGTCACTTCGCGAGCGTGTTTCAAGTGGTGAGCCGGGCCACTTCACGCCACGATAGCCTCGTGGAAGAGATGTTGACCGTAGCTGCCGTAGCCCGACGGATAGGCGTAGCTCCAGCCACCCTGCGAACCTGGGCCCGCCGCTATGGCCTTGGCCCCTCCAGCCACGAGGTAGGTGAGCACCGTCGCTATTGTCCTGGCGATCTAGCCAAGCTAACTCTGATGCGCCGTTTAATCAGCGCAGGAGTTGCACCTGCAGAAGCTGCAGAGCAAGCGTTGGCACATACGGGTGAAGTTAAGATTGAAAAAATCCTGAAGAATTTTCAAGTCCGGCAAGATGTTGTCGACGCAATCGTTAGCGCAGCAAATATCTTAGATAGAAATTTTGTGGAAAGCCTCATACGTAAAGATATTGATAAGTATGGGGTAATTGATAGTTGGCAAGAAGTTATAGTTCCAGTCTTAGTAATAGTCGGAGACGCTTGGGCGCTAACTGGCACTGGTATTGAAGTAGAGCACTTGCTCTCCGAGACAATTACATCGGTATTGCGTGATCACACCAAAACAATGAAAACTCCGATCAATTCACGCCCAGTATTGCTCGCCTCCGTTGGTGAAGAGCTCCACACTTTGGCACTCCATGCATTGCATGCAGCGCTCTCCGAATTTAAGGTGGAATGCCACTTCTTAGGTGCGCGCACTCCGCTTTCTGCGCTCTCAACTGTCGTTTCGCGAAGCGCACCACCTGCTATTTTTCTCTGGGCCCAGTTGCCGAAAAATGGCGATCCGATTTACTTCCGCGATACACCAGCGATACGCCCAGCACCGCGCTATATCTTGGGTGGGCCAGGCTGGGACCGTGAAGAGTGTGCAGATGTGGCCTTTGCTGATGATTTGGCGCTGGCTTGTGAGCAGATTAAGCAGGCTTTAGGAGCCTAAATCTCAAGTTAGACTAGGGCGCTCAACCACAGTACGGAGGGCTCATGAGCGGCGATAACGACAAAGTCGCAATGCTCGGGCTGACCTACGACGATGTGCTCTTATTGCCAGATGCTTCTGAGGTTGTCCCAAGTGAAGTAAGTACATCGACTTGGTTGACCCGCAATATTTCTCTAGCAGTCCCAGTCGTTTCATCTGCAATGGATACCGTAACCGAATCCACAATGGCGATCGCCATGGCTAAAGCTGGCGGTATCGGAATCATCCACCGCAATCTGCCAATTGATGAGCAAGTAACTCACGTTAAATTAGTTAAGAACGTTGGCCTAGCCGGCGCAGCCGTTGGTGTTGGAGATGATGGATTTGCACGGGCCAAAGCGTTGATTGAAGCTGGCGTAGATGTCGTCGTTGTTGATACTGCACACGGCCATCACCGCGCGGTACTTGAGGCGATTGAAAGAATTAAAAAATTCTCCCCAACCACAGATGTTATCGGTGGTAATGTAGCAACTCGCGCCGGTGCACAAGCGCTGATCAACGCAGGTGCGGATGCGGTAAAAGTTGGCGTTGGTCCTGGATCAATTTGTACAACCCGTGTTGTTGCCGGCGTTGGAGTCCCGCAGATAACTGCGATTATGGAAGCGAGCAAAGCTTGCAACAAAGCCGGCATTCCTTTGATCGCAGATGGTGGACTTCAATATTCCGGCGACATTGTTAAAGCAATTGTTGCTGGTGCAAATTCGGTAATGCTTGGCTCACTTCTTGCCGGTTGTGAAGAATCTCCTGGGCAGCTAGTTGAAATCGATGGTCGCAAATACAAGGCCTATCGCGGAATGGGATCACTGGGTGCGATGCAATCTCGTGGCGAACAGAAGTCATATTCCAAAGATCGATATATGCAAGACGATGTTTTATCTGAGGACAAACTTGTGCCAGAAGGTATTGAAGGCAAAGTTGCTTATCGCGGTCCAGTCGCTGATGTTGTTCACCAGTTAGTTGGTGGATTGCGTAGCGGAATGGGATATGCCGGCGCACCTGATATCGAAACCCTGCGTCGTGAAGGTCGTTTAATTCAAATTACCGCCGCTGGATTGCAAGAGAGCCATCCACACGATGTGCTTCACGTAGCCGATGCCCCTAATTACAGTAAGAAGAGCTAAGGAAGGCCACCATGGATATCGAAATCGCACCAGGAAAACGCGCCCGCCAAGCCTTCTCATTTGATGACATCGCAATCGTGCCCAGCCGGCGCACTCGCAACCCCGAAGATGTCTCAACTGCTTGGCAGATAGATGCCTATAAATTTGATATTCCAATGCTGGCAGCGCCTATGGATTCAGTTGTTTCGCCAGATACTGCAATTGCAATCGGCAAACTCGGCGGTTTAGGTGTTTTAAATCTAGAAGGACTTTGGACTCGTTACGACGATCCACGTATTCCACTTGGTGAAATCGCATCGATGCCTGATAAGCATGCCACCCGTCGTATGCAGGAAATCTATAGCGCACCGATTCGCCCAGAGTTAATTAAAGAACGAATCAAAACAATTCGCGATGCTGGCGTTACTGTTGCGGCATCTCTATCACCACAACGCACTGCCGAATTGCATAAAGCGGTGATCGATGCAGGCGTGGATATTTTCGTAATTCGCGGAACCACTGTTTCAGCAGAGCATGTCGGACATGATGAAGCCGCGCTTAACTTAAAGAAATTTATCTACGAATTAGATGTTCCCGTTATCGTCGGCGGAGTTGCTACTGCAACCGGCGCTCTTCACTTGATGCGCGCAGGAGCAGCAGGTGTGTTGGTCGGATTCGGTGGCGGAGCCGCACATACAACTCGTAAAGTTTTGGGAATTGAGGTGCCGATGGCATCTGCAGTCGCTGAAGTTGCTGCTGCGCGCCGCGAGTACTTGGATGAATCAGGTGGACGTTATGTACACGTGATTGCAGATGGTTCTGTTGGTCGATCTGGAGATATTGCAAAAGCGATTGCTTGTGGCGCTGATGCGGTAATGATGGGCTCACCACTTGCTAAAGCAGTTGAAGCACCTGGTTTAGGTTGGCACTGGGGATCAGAGGCGCATCACCAAGAATTGCCACGTGGTGAACGCGTAAATGTAGGCACTGTTGGTTCCATTGAAGAAATCTTGCTCGGACCATCACATACATCAGATGGATCAATGAACTTATTCGGCGCACTTCGCCGCGCCATGGCTACATCTGGTTACTCAGATGTGAAGGCTTTCCAGCGCGTAGAAGTAATTATTCACGGGGCTTAATCGATTGAATTCTAAAAGCGGAGTCTTGGTCGTTGATTTTGGCGCGCAGTATGCCCAATTAATCGCGCGACGAGTGCGTGAAGCAAAGGTTTACTCTGAAATTGTTCCATCACATATTACCGCTGCTGAAGTAACTGCCAAAAATCCAGCTGCCATTGTTTTATCTGGTGGGCCATCTAGCGTATATGCAGATCACGCTCCAAAATTCGATGCTGAGATTTTCAAACTCGGAATTCCGGTATTCGGAATTTGTTACGGCTTTCAAGCGATGGCTGCCGCCCTCGGCGGTGTTGTCAGTCAGACTGGAAAATCAGAGTTTGGGCGCACCGAAATTAAGGCCGAAGTTTCATCAAAGATATTTAAATCTCTGCCTGCATCACAGCGCGTCTGGATGTCGCACGGTGATGCGGTTACTCAAGCGCCAGCAGGATTTACAGTCTGTGCAGTAACTGCGGATACTCCGATCGCTGCCTTTGAGGATGCCACGGGAAAGATTGCTGGAGTGCAATTTCATCCAGAAGTTTTGCACTCTGAGCACGGACAAGCCATTTTAAAGAATTGGTTAATCAATATTGCAGGGTGCCAACCAGATTGGACAACGGGCAATATCGCAGAAAACGAGATCGCCAAAGCTAAAGCTTTAATCGGCAGCAAACGGGTTATCTGCGGATTATCAGGTGGCGTTGATTCTGCGGTGGCCGCGGCAATTATCCAGCGCGCAGTCGGATCGCAACTCACCTGCGTATTCGTAGATCACGGTTTACTTCGCAGCGGCGAATCAGAACAAGTACAACGTGATTTTGTCGCCGCGACAGGCATTGATTTAGTCGTCGTTGATGCGGTTGAGCAATTTCTCAGCGCCCTTTCAGGCGTCACTGACCCTGAAACCAAGCGAAAGATTATCGGCCGCGAATTTATCCGCACTTTTGAAAAAGCTGCTCGCGATATCGCAGCCGGTGGCGATGTCGAATTCTTAGTACAAGGCACTCTATATCCCGATGTTGTCGAATCTGGCGGCGGCACGGGCACAGCAAACATTAAGTCACATCACAATGTTGGAGGCCTACCTGATGATTTAAAGTTCACGTTAGTAGAACCACTGCGCACGCTCTTTAAAGATGAAGTGCGCCAAGTTGGTTTAGAGCTAGGACTTCCTGAAGAAATCGTCTGGCGCCAGCCTTTCCCAGGTCCCGGACTTGGTATTCGAATCATTGGCGAAGTTACTAAGGAGCGCTTAGAGTTATTGCGTCACGCAGATTTAATCGCGCGCGAAGAGTTAAAGTTGGCTGGGCTCGATCGCCAGATCTGGCAGTGCCCAGTTGTGTTATTGGCTGATGTCCGCAGCGTTGGGGTACAAGGTGATGGTCGAACTTATGGCCACCCAATTGTTTTACGTCCGGTGTCTAGTGAAGATGCCATGACTGCCGATTGGTCACGAATTCCTTATGAGACGTTAGAGAAGATTTCAACTAGAATTACCAATGAAGTTCGTGAGGTAAATCGCGTGGTGCTTGATGTTACGAGCAAGCCACCAGGAACGATCGAGTGGGAGTAGGAACTCGACTATGAAAAGAATTGCTGCGTTATGTGCCCTGGCAATCGCTGCGACTGCATTAACCTCTATCTCGGCAAACGCTGCTGAGCGCCCAACTTCGGTTGCTGGTTGCACAAAACCAACTTCAAATCCACGCATACCAGCAACTCTAAAACAGCCAACTAGCGTAGATAAGAAATTAGCTACAAGAATGACTATCAATACCAACTGTGGTGTGATCACGATCGCTATGAATCCCGCTGCACCGCAGACTGTTACAAATATGGCGCTACTTGCGCGGGCTAAATATTTTGATAAAACATTCTGTCATCGCTTAACTACTGAAGGAATTTTCGTTCTCCAATGTGGCGATCCATCTGCACAGGGTCGTGGTTCACCAGGATCTTGGAAGGGCTACAAAGATGAAAATCTGCCAGAGGGTAAAGGAATAACCTATCCGGCTGGCACTGTAGCAATGGCAAACTCCGGACCGAATACCAATGGCAGCCAATTCTTCTTGGTCTATAAAGATACCGCTCTGCCTGCTAAATATACGATCTGGGGCAAGATCACCAGTGGACTGCCGCTACTTTTAGAACTTGAAAAAGTTGGGGCATACAAAGTAGACAATGCTTCCCGTAAGGCTTACTACTCTGGTGATGGTTATCCCGTGCAGCCAGTAGAAATTAAAACGGTGAGGGTTCGTTAATTTGTATTAACAATCTTAAAAGCCTCTGCGATTCGACCATCTGGCAATCCACCAATTCCAGCGTTACGTTGGCCCCACTCGCGGACCATATTCTCCAGCTCTTGATTGTGAGCAGTTTGTGACGCATGTGCCTTTAGCGCCTTCATCTTTAGATCAAAGGTATCAGTGATATCCACCCAATGATCTGGTTGGGCAAAGCCCATCATCCAAACTTCTTTAACGCGATGTGGTTGCAGGCCTTCTTTATCTAACAAATCGGTAAAGGCAAATGGATTACGTGCATCGGGATAAACCGCTTGAATAGCAGCTTCTCCCGCTGCTAAGTGATCAGGGTGGCTGGCGCCAATTCGATCCCAATTACGTTCAGGAGATTGGCAAATCATGCGATCTGGTTTGCTGATGCGAATACGACGGACGATATCTTTGCGAAGCGCAATCGTTGGCTCAAGATGGCCGTCTACGTAATTTAGAAAAGTTATATCAGTAACGCCGATTGCTGCGCCAGCTTCACGCTGTTCGCGCTGGCGGATCGCGGGCATCTCTTCTTTCGTAAACCCTGATTCTTCTCCACCTTGATCACCATTTGTACAAAATACGTATGCAACCTCAATGCCAGCCTTTACCCATTGTGCAATGGTTCCGGATGCGCCAAAGTCTGAGTCATCGGGATGGGCATTGATGACAAGTACACGTTTGATTTCAGAATTCGGTAGCGGCTCCATGACAGTCAAGCCTAATAGACTCCCCGCCATGGTCGATACAGATGCGCTGCTTGCCGGGCTCAATCCGCAGCAGCAGAAAGCTGTAATCCACCAAGGTGCACCTCTTTTAGTCGTTGCTGGAGCAGGGTCGGGTAAAACTAGAGTTTTAACGCGGCGCATTTCCTATCTAATGGCTGCGCGTGAAGTGCGTCCGTACGAAATATTGGCGATCACATTTACAAATAAGGCCGCGGGCGAAATGAAAGAGCGAGTTACTGAACTCGTAGGGCCGATTGCTAAATCTATGTGGGTTTCTACCTTTCACTCCGCGTGTGTTCGAATGTTGCGCCAAGAGATAGAACGTCTGGGTTACAACAGCGCCTTCAGTATTTACGATTCTGCAGATTCGCAGAAGTTGATTTCGCGGGTAATGGAGACGCTCAATCTTGATCCTAAAAGATATCCACCGCGGCAATTTCAAGCGCTAATCTCTAACGCTAAAAATGAACTGCAGAACCCTTATCAATATCTTTCGGCAGCACAGAATCAATTTGAAACTATCGTTGCTGACGTTTACACCCTTTACGAGAAGCGATTGCAGCAGGCTAATGCGCTAGATTTTGATGATCTGATAATGAAGACGGTGCAGGTACTGCAACAATATCCTGAGGCTAAGGCGCGTTTTAGATCACGTTTTCGCCACATCTTGGTAGATGAATATCAGGATACAAACCATGCGCAATACATGTTGGTTAAAGAGCTAACCGGGACCGAGGGCGATGGTTTCCCGTTAGCCGAACTCTGTGTTGTTGGCGATGCTGACCAATCGATCTACGGATTTCGCGGCGCAACAATTCGCAATATTCTCCAATTTGAAGTTGATTATCCCAACGCCGCGACAGTGTTACTTGAGCAGAATTACCGTTCCACCCAGAATATTCTCAACGCCGCCAATGCGGTTATCACGCAGAACGAATCGCGTAAAGAGAAGAACCTTTGGTCAGATGCCGGTTCTGGTTCTCCACTAGTCGGTTATGTCGCTGAATCTGAATATGATGAAGCAGAATTTGTTAGAAGCGAGATTCGCTCATTGCAAGATATGGGCCACTCGAATCCAGGGGATACTGCAGTTTTTTATCGCACAAATGCCCAATCTCGTATCTTTGAAGAGATCTTTATGCGCGCAGCGATTCCATATAAAGTCGTTGGCGGTTTGCGCTTTTACGAGCGTAAGGAAGTTAAAGACCTGCTTGCTTATTTGCGAGTACTGGCAAACCCAAGTGATGAAGTCTCGCTTCGTCGAATCATCAACTTTCCCAAGCGCGGGATTGGTGATCGTGCGATTGAAGAAGTAGAAATTTTTGGAGATTCGCAGGGAATTTCTTTCTGGCACGCGCTCTTGCGAGTTTCCGAAGCTACAGCGGTGCCAAATAAAGCGGCGCAATCAATCGTGCAATTTACTTCAATGTTGACTGCACTTGCTGTATTAGTTGAAGCGAGAACTAAGCCGTCAGTGATTATTGAAGCGGTGCTTGAGCAATCAGGGCTACTTACTGAACTCGAAGCCAGCACCGATCCCCAAGATGAAGTACGCGTTGAAAATCTAAAGGAACTCGTTTCTGCTTCTATCGAATATGAAGAGCGCCCCTTTGAAGAGCTCGGTGAAGATGAAGAGATTTCACTATCTGGATTCTTAGAGAAAGTTTCTTTAGTGGCAGATGCCGATGATATTCCCGATAAGCAAAGCGATTCGGAATTGAATGGATTGCCCGATGGCGAGGATCACGGGGGAGTCGTAACCTTAATGACGCTGCACACCGCTAAAGGTCTTGAGTTTCCAACGGTTTTTCTCACCGGAATGGAAGATGGAATCTTTCCGCACGCTCGCACCTTGGATGATCCAAAAGAGATTGAAGAAGAACGGCGATTAGCCTACGTTGGTTTAACCCGCGCAGAAAAACGTCTCTACATTTCTCGCGCTGAATATCGTTTAACTTTTGGAACGCCAAAATACAATCCTGGTTCACGTTTCTTAGATGAGATTCCATCAGAGTTAATTGAATGGAAGAACGATTCTCGTTCCAAATCATCTTCTGGCAGTTCTGCAATCCGCAGATCACGAGTTGCCACCACTGCACCACCTCGTGCAACTGGAAAGAAATCGTCAGCGATGGCTCTCGAAGTTGGACAGCGTGTGTCACATGACACATTCGGACTCGGCACCGTGGTTGCGATCGCGGGCGAAGGCGATAAATCAGAGGCGACGATCAATTTTGGCGAATACGGCGATAAGAGATTGCTCCTTCGCTACGCGCCCGTAGTGGTTCTGTAGCCTGCGCCAAGGATTAGGATTACCCCTATCCACTAGCGCAGAAGAAGAGCTAGTAATCGATGAAATGGTAGTTATCTGTGGATCTCTTTGAATACCAAGCACGTGACCTATTTGAAAAGCATGGCGTTCCTGTTCTCGCCGGTGCGGTAGCAACGACAGATGATGAGGCCTTTAAAGCGGCATCTGCGATGGGCGGCAAAGTAGTTGTTAAAGCCCAGGTAAAAGTTGGTGGTCGCGGAAAAGCGGGCGGAGTAAAACTTGCAGTTGATGCCGATGATGCGAAGGCGAAAGCTGGAGCAATTCTCGGAATGGATATTAAAGGCCACACAGTTCATCAAGTGATGATCGCGCAAGCAGCGCCAATCGTTGATGAGTATTACATCTCAATTCTTTTAGATCGCTCAAACCGCACCTTCTTGGTAATGGCATCAGTTGCTGGTGGTATGGATATTGAAGAAGTTGCACACACTGCGCCGGAGAAGTTAGCTAAAGTTCCGGTTACTGCAGTAGATGGAATCTCACAAGCAAAAGCGAAAGAGATCATCGCCCAAGCGAAATTCCCAGCAGATATTGCCGACCAGGTCGCTGATGTTTTGGTCAAACTTTGGGAGACTTTCCAATCCGAAGATGCAACGCTGGTTGAAGTAAATCCACTTGTAAAGACTGAAGATGGTCGCATCATCGCCCTTGACGGCAAAGTCACACTTGATGAGAACGCTGAATTTCGCCAGCCAGGCCACGCAGCTCTTGTAGACCACGCATCTGCCAATGCTTTAGAAGCCGCTGCGAAAGAGAAGGGCTTGAACTACGTAAAGCTTGAAAATGGCCAGGTCGGAATCATCGGCAATGGCGCAGGGCTAGTTATGTCAACGCTAGATGTTGTTGCATACGCCGGCGAAAAATTTGGCGGAATGCGCCCAGCGAATTTCCTCGATATTGGGGGCGGAGCATCAGCGCAGGTAATGGCTGATGGACTTTCTATAATCTTGGGAGATCCAGATGTAAAGAGCGTTTTTGTAAATGTCTTCGGTGGAATCACCGCTTGTGATGCCGTTGCAAATGGCATTGTTCAAGCACTTGAATTACTTGGCGCAAAGGCAACCAAGCCGATCGTTGTGCGCTTAGATGGCAATAACGTCCTAGAAGGACGAGCGATTCTCACTGCAGCAAACCATCCCTTGGTTGAGCAAGCAGAAACTATGGATGGGGCGGCATCGCGTGCTGCAGAATTGGCGGCTAAGTAATGTCTATCTTTATTAACTCAACCAGCAAGGTAATTGTGCAGGGAATGACCGGTTCTGAAGGCACCAAGCACACTCGCCGAATGTTGGCATCGGGCACCAAGGTTGTCGGTGGCGTTACACCTGGCAAAGGTGGACAGTCCGTTGAAATTGATGGCCACCAACTACCTGTCTTCAACACCGTCGCTGAGGCGATCGCTGCAACAGGTGCAAATGTTTCCGTAGTCTTTGTTCCGCCAAAGTTTGCTAAATCTGCGGTAATTGATGCAATCGATGCCAAGATGCCGCTAGTTGTTGTGATTACTGAAGGTATTCCGGTTCACGATTCAGCTTACTTCTATGCTTACTCGCTACAAAAGGGAACGACTCGAATCATCGGCCCTAACTGTCCTGGCCTAATTAGTCCAGGACAATCTAACGTGGGAATTATTCCTGCTGATATTACAAAGCGGGGACCAATTGGTTTAGTTTCAAAATCCGGAACACTTACATATCAGATGATGTACGAACTTCGCGATATCGGATTCTCGACTGCAGTCGGAATCGGTGGTGACCCAGTTATTGGGACAACACATATCGATTGCTTGAAAGCATTCCAAGATGATCCTGAGACGACTGCGATCGTAATGATCGGTGAGATTGGTGGAGATGCGGAAGAACGCGCTGCCGCGTTTATCGCTGAATATGTCACCAAGCCAGTTGTTGGATATGTTGCTGGATTTACCGCGCCAGAAGGTAAAACTATGGGCCATGCCGGCGCGATAGTTTCAGGTTCTTCCGGAACTGCACAGGCGAAGAAAGATGCACTTGAAGCAGCAGGTGTAAAGGTAGGACAAACTCCTAGTGAAACAGCGCGCGTAATGCGCGCGATACTCGGTCGCTGAGCTAGTCCATGTTGCAACGCGTCCTTGCGGTCTCGTTTGCACAAGCTTTACGTACCGTTGCAATTCTGCTTCTGCCACTGGCCTTTATTGCGCTGATCGCGTGGGCTACGGCAGGTAGCGCAACTGGCAATACCTCTGATCCAATGCGGGCCGCGATCTGGTTGTGGCTGGGCGCACATCACATTCCATTTTTCTTAAATGGTGCAACAACTGGATATCTCTCTTATCTACCTATTGGCGCGATGTTGTTGCCCTTCTTTGCTCTGCGCAGTGGATTTGGACGCGCGCTTTCGAAGTTGCACGGAGATTTTCACAATATCGCAACAGTTCGCTCAATCTTTGCATCTCAATATGCGCTTATCGCGACGCTGCTTGCCTTAGCAAGCAGATCACCCAACGTATCTGCGCAGTGGTATTTGGCACCACTCTTTTCATTTCTGATTGCATACCTAGCATCCCTGACTGCGGGTTCTCGCTTACGAATGTCACAGGCGGTTAGTTATGCAAGTCGAGTATTAGCAATTCTTCTGGGGCTCTCTTTTATCTTTCTAGCAATCGCTATCTTTGTAAATATCTCTACCTTTAAAAATATTACGATAGTTCTGCAGCCTGGTATTTTTGGAGCGATTTTATTATTTGCGCTAAACCTCTTCTACCTTCCAAATTTGGCGGTATCTGTCCTGGCATATTTCACCGGAACAGGATTTGCAGTTGGTGCAGGAACGCTGGTTTCACCTCTTACTCACCGCCTTGGTGAGATTCCCGCGCTGCCACTTTTGGCGGTACTTCCAACTTCCTCATCGAAATGGGCGTTGCTTGGTGTGGTTCTCGTAATCGCAACCGGGGCGTTAATGGCCGCTTGGGCGCTGACCTCAACGTCGCGTGCGCTGATTCAAGCGTTAGCCTTGATCACGATTTCAATTTCTGCACTTTCATATCTCGCCAGCGGTTCGCTAATGACTGAAGCGATGAGCGCAGTCGGTGTCTCTATCTGGAAGCTCACGCTATCTCTCTTCCTCGAAATTGGAATCGGAATCGCGGCTATGGTGCTGATTCCGCAAATAAAGTTGCGGTCGCGGCGATGAATAAAGCAAGCCTAGTTTTACTTGCTTCAGGCGATGGATCGATCGCGCAATCGATAATTGATGCGGTAAAAAGTGGAGAACTGGACGCGCAAATAGTTGGATTAATCTGTGATCAGCCAGAAGCCAATGTGATTGCGCGCGCGACTGGCGCGGATATTGAAAGTTTTATCATTCCGATGCAGCCAGATCGTCGAAGCTGGGACCGTGAAATATTTGATAAGTTAAATTCACTTCGACCTGATTTGGTAGTCAGCGCTGGTTTTATG
>JBIJCP010000125.1:0-3458 GCA_044344635.1 Candidatus Planktophila sp.
ACTCGCCGCGGTATATATAATGTTGGGAGCTCGTGCACAACGCACTCTTGAGACATCAACGTACACAACAATTTGTTACTTTGTTTGTGCAATCACCGCGTTACCAATGGCGCTTATCGCAGGAAATGAAGTCTTTAACTTTGAATCACGCGAATGGTTGATAGCTCTTGGCTTAGTTTTTGGTGCACAAATTCTTGGACACACAATGTTTAACTCGGTTTTAAAGCGAGTCTCTCCTGCCGTCGTCTCGCTTATTGTTTTCTTTGAAGTTCCAGTCAGCTCAATCTTTGCATTTTGGTGGCTGGATCAAAGACCTCCCGTGGGCGTGATTCCTGGAATCGTGTTAATTCTCTTTGGTTGCGTACTTGTTGTTTTGCGCACCAGACCTACTCGCGTAATGATTGAAGATTGAAGATGATTGATCTACATACCCATACGACGGCAAGTGATGGCACCGATTCACCATCTCAATTAATTAACAAGGCGCTATCTAGTGGCATAACTACTCTGGCAATTACAGATCACGACACCACCTCCGGCTGGAGTGAGGCGATTGCCGCTTCGCGCGCACCTCTGTCACTTGTCTTAGGCGCTGAGATTTCTACCCTCACCACGGAGGGCACCAGCGTTCATATCTTGGGGCTGCTCTTTGATGGAGAAGACGTCGATCTGCAAGCGATGCTGACAGATACTCGAGATACTCGCATTCCGAGAATGCGCCGAATGATTGAACTTTTAGCAGCAGATGGCATTGCAATAACCATGGAGGATGTAATCGCTGCTACTCCGAAAGGCGCAACCGTGGGACGTCCACACCTGGCAGATGCGCTAGTTAAAAACAGGATCGTCGCTTCGCGAGAGGAGGCGTTTGTGGATTTACTTCATAATGAATCTAAATACTACGTAACTCACGTTGCTCCGACGCCAGAGAGTGCAATTTCTCAGATCAGAAAAGCCGGCGGTGTTGCAGTAATAGCCCATCCATTTGCTTCTCGGCGGGGAGAAATAATTTCCCCAGCAACATTTAGCGATCTTGTAGTGGCAGGATTAAATGGAATTGAAGTAAATCATCGGGATCACTCCCAGAATGAGCGTGATCAGCTAATCGAGATTGCAGATCAATTATCACTAGTAAAAACTGGGTCGAGCGATTACCACGGAAACGGTAAACTCAACGCCTTAGGTGAGAATCTCACAGATCCTGAAGAGTGGGAACGCCTAGAGTCTTTAGCTAATGCGCGAAGGGTGGTCAGGAAATGAATGTAATTGAAGTCAGCACTCTCACCTTTTCGATCCAAGCTTTTGTAACTCTGCTCGTTATTCTCGACCCTCCTGGTGCTACTCCAATTTTTCTAGGCCTAGTTGCCGATAAATCAAAGAAAGAACGCGTGCAGCTAGCTTGGCAGGCTGCTTTAGTCTCACTCGTTGTAATTTCCTTCTTCTCTCTCTTTGGAAGAGTGATTTTGGAGTACATGAATGTTTCAATCGAAGCGCTGCAAGCAGCAGGTGGGTTGTTATTGCTTTATGTATCTCTAGAACTATTGACCGGGCGCGACATGGGTGGTGAAAATACCAAAAATAGGAATATCGCATTGGTCCCGCTAGGTACTCCTTTACTTGCCGGCCCAGGCGCAATTGTCGCAACCATGATCTTTGTTCAACAAATCGAAACTCCAGCACAAAGTCTTGGTCTTATTGCGGCAGTAATTTCCGTTCACATCGTTATTGCAATTTCACTAATGGCTTCGACAACTATTTTGAGCATAATCAAGGAAGCGGGTGTAACTCTTTTAGCGCGGATCGCTGGTCTATTACTAGCGGCAATTGCGGTACAAATGTTGGTTGATGCGATCAAAGCGTTTACTTCGCAGTAAGAGATTTCAATATGAATACACTTCCTACCGCCATTGATCCCCGTGGGCTCTTCTCACCCAACTCAGTCACATGGCGGATACATTCTGATCCAGCTATGGCGGTCGGTGGAATTAGGGCTCTCTTACAACAAGCTCTACACCCTGATGCCATGGATGGAGTAGCGAAGAACTCTAATTTTCGGGAAGATGCTTGGGGCAGGCTGCAACGCACTGGTGACTACGTATCAACGCTTACCTTTGGCAGCAGCGAAGAAGCCTTCGCTTTGGCGGCGCGGGTTAGAAAAATCCATACTTCACTAGGTCTTGATGATCCACACTTACTGCTTTGGGTACATATGTCGATGGTCGATTCATTTTTGGATGTGGCGATTCGATCAGGCATGGCGATAGATAAAGCAGAGGCCGATCAATATGTATCCGAAATGGTTCTCTTTGCCCAATTAGTCGGCATCGCCACCGAGAAAGTACCTGCAACAGTTAGCCAAATGGAAAAATATTTCACTGATATTTCTCCCGAACTTCGCGCATCGGAAGATGCAAAACGTGCCGCGCTCTTCTTAACGATTCCCCCGCTTCCGACAGCGGTTCGCTTTGCAACACCTGCAGCACCGGCCTGGGCATCACTAGCTCTGTTAGCAGGTAGTTCTCTGCCTTCCTGGGCGCGCTCACTTTATGGAACACCTCAACTGCCGGGGCAGATTATCGCAACCGATTTCTCACTCAAAGCGATTAGATCTGCAATTGGCGTAATCCCTGATGCAATTCTTGCACCGCCGATTTATAAGGAAGCGATGCAACGTTGGGATTTGATGAGTTATAAATGAAGATAATTGCGATTGCCAGTCCAGCCGGGGGAGTCGGTAAAACAACTCTCGCCCACGCAATCTCGGTTGCCGCTGTTGAATTCGGTAAGAAAACTCTGCTTATCGATCTAGATCCAGCTGGGTCACTAACCTTTCGACTGGGATTAGAGAATCCTCGCTCGACTATTGCTGATTATTTAACTGGGAAATCAATTAGCAGCGAGAATTTAAATTTGACCGCGGAAAGATTTGCATTTATCGCCGCGGATTCTCGCTTAACTACCGATATCAATAGCGATGCGCTTGGGGTTTTTTTAAGTGATCTACCAGAGCCTTTTGATCTAGTAGTTCTAGATATTGCTCCATCGCTAACCCAGTCATTGAAAATGGCTCTCTCTGTAGCCGATCATATATTCACACCGGTTGATGGTTCGCTGCATTCTTTGCGCGCTCTCTTTCAATTACGCGCTCTAACCGATATAAAAGCAACTGCCATCGCTATTGGTGAAGTACGCAGTGAAGAATTTGCACCAATTCTGGATGTCTCATTGATCCGCTCGAGTGAGATCGACGGGTTAATTACAGGAACTCTCTCAGCGCTAACTGTGGATAAGACCGGCGAAGTTGCTGAGAGTTATAGAAGTGCTACCTACTCTATTTTGGAGATATTGGGATTGGAATAATTCGCTTTTAAGAAGTGAACTTCTTAGTGCGTGTTCTGTTACGAGCTGTGCGCTCAACTGCAGGTTTATTTACCTTTGCCACTGATTGGCTCTTCTCT
>JBIJCP010000031.1:0-10675 GCA_044344635.1 Candidatus Planktophila sp.
CTGGCGAAATAACACCAACTTCAAGGGCTTCATGGCGAACTCCAGTAGAGAACATTTGAATCTGTTCGCGCGGATTTATTCGACCATCGATAACGCGGATGTATGTAACTACGCCGCGATAAGAGTCGTAAACCGAGTCAAAGATAAGTGCGCGCGCCGGTGCGTTGGCATCGCCGACTGGTGCAGGAATTTGCGCAACGATCTGATCAAGAAGTTCTGCAACGCCATCACCGGTCTTACCAGATACACGCAGGCAATCTTCAGGTTGGCAACCGATTAAGCGAGCAAGTTCTGCTGCGAACTTATCGGGTTGTGCATTTGGAAGGTCAATTTTATTTAGCACGGGAATAATCGTTAAGTTATTTTCCATTGCCAAATACAGGTTCGCTAGCGTTTGCGCTTCAATACCTTGTGCGCAATCAACCAACAGCACTGCACCTTCACAGGCAGCGAGCGAGCGGGAAACTTCGTAAGTAAAGTCGACGTGTCCAGGCGTATCGATCATATTCAGGATGTACTCCTGGCCATCGATGCCGCTGCGCCAAGGCAGGCGAACCGCTTGGGATTTAATAGTGATTCCGCGTTCGCGTTCGATATCCATACGATCTAGATATTGCGCACGCATATTGCGCGCTTCTACGACTTCGGTGATGCCGAGCATGCGATCAGCTAGCGTTGATTTGCCGTGATCAATGTGGGCGATGATGCAGAAGTTACGAATCTGCGCGGGATTTGTTGCTGCGGGTTGTGGGGCCTTAGCAAGGGAGATTGCAGGCACTATTGTCCGCCTCTATTAATGTCTGGAGCTGAAATTAACGAGCGCCGGCTTTGGCAGCAGCCTTAGCCATTGATGACTTCTTATTAGCTGCTGTGTTGCGGTGAACAACACCCTTTGAAACAGCAACATCTAGAGCCTTAGAAGCTGCGCGGAGTTCAGTCGTAGTTGTTGCTGCATCGCCCTTTGCAACTGCTTCACGGAATTTACGAACAGCGGTCTTAACAGATGATGAGACAGACTTATTGCGAGCCTGCGCCTTGTTATTTGTCTTAACGCGCTTGATCTGAGACTTGATATTTGCCACGTGTATAACTCCGAATGTCTAAAGCTTTGATAACCCTTTTGGTTGCCAAGCAGATGCGTAGGTTATCAGCGCAAGGGGCACAGGCTCAAATTGAGGCGAAATCCCCGCCTATCTGAGACTTATTTGGCAGCGCGTGCGGCGGTGATGGTGGCGAGCGCTTTTTCCAGGGCATAGATCGGATCTGTGGCAGCGCCCTTCACCTGCGCATCTGCAAGAGCGATCGCCTGCACCGCCTTAGAAAGTGCGCGCGGAGTCCAACCTTGTAATTGGCGACGCGCTTTATCAATCTGCCACGGCGCCATTCCGAGTTGGCCAGCTAACTCAAATGATTTTGCGCCACTTGCCGATCCAGAAACTTTCGCCAGACTGCGCAGCGCAGATGCAATAGCGGATGTGACCATCACTGGATCTGTGCCGGTTTCGATTGCGCTACGTAATGAAATTAGCGCGACAGGTAAATTGCCATCGACTGTCGCATCTGCAACATCGAATCCAGTTGTTTCTACGCGACCTTGATGGAACTTATCGACCATTGCTTCATCAATTACACCAGCAGGTGAATCCAGAGCGATCTGCGAAACAGCTTGTTGCAATTCGCGCATATCTGCGCCGAGCGCACCGACAAGTGCAGCGACAGCGCCCGGCGATGCTTTTCGTCCGCTATCTAAGAATAAATCTTTTACAAAGGCTTCTTTCTCGGCCTCTTTCTTTAAAGGCTCACACGCGATTATTTCTGGCTTAACTTTCTTGATCGCATCTAAGAGCGCTTTTCCTTTTACGCCACCTTTATGGATAAAGATTATGGTCGTGAGTGCATCTGGTTGAGATAAATACCTAGTGACCTCTTCCTTACTATCTTCTGGAAGATCCTGCAGATCCTTGATTATCAAGGCGCGGCGCTCTGAAAAGAGAGATGGGGCAAGGGCATCTGAAATATCGCCAAGCAAGGCATCGCCTGAAAAAATCGTGGTGATTTCAGCGCTCTCGTCCTTTAACTGCGCAGTTAACTTTGCTAGAGCGCGATCGGCAAGTGCCGCCTCAGAACCCAGGATGAGATAAAACGGATTCACGCCTTACTCCCATCTAATAAAGTTAAAACTGCCTTTACTTGTTTTAATCCTTAAGCGATGTCTCTGTGCAGCGATTGCGATCGCCCCATCGACATCGGTACGCAGTACTTTAGCGCTTACCTGCGCCAATAGCGCCAAGGTATTGGGAGCGGGGCTGAAATTGAGAGGAGCGATCGCTTCTGCGATACCGAGAAGGTGATATTGCTCCACCAAGTGCGAAAATTCTCATTAGATATTTGCATGGCCAGATCATCGGGTAAATCTGCCGTTGGAAGTGCGAAAAATACTTGGCTGTGGTTAAAGAACGATATTTACAAGTTTTGGTGCGCGGGCGATAACTTTCTTGGGGGTTGCGCCATTTAACTCTGTAGCAATTGTGGGGTGAGCCAGCGCTAAGGCTTCGATCTCAGCATCTGTAATCGTTGGTGGTACTTCAATACGCTCTCTGATCTTGCCATTTATCTGGATGACCGCTTCGATCGCATCGGCAACAAGTAACTTTTCATCCACAACTGGCCAGCCTGCGGTCGCAATTGCTGGTTTATGCCCTAAGCGCTCCCACATCTCTTCAGCTGTAAATGGCGCGACCAGAGATAACATAATTGCGATCGCTTCAGTTGCTTCACGTACTGCCGGATCTGCGGCACCTGGTCCAGAATCAATTGCTTTACGAGTTGCATTTACTAATTCCATCACACGGGCAACGGCTACGTTAAAGCGGAAAGATTCAACTGCGAAGGCGGCATCGTGCAGCGCTTTATGCGTTGCTTTACGTAATGAGATATCACCGGTCGCGAAATCAACTCCCGGCTTTGATGTGACATCACCTGATAAGCGCCAAGCGCGACTTAAGAATTTAACTGAACCAGATGGTGAGACATCAGACCAATCAACATCATCTTCAGGCGGACCATAGATAAACGGATCGCATCAACGCCATGGTTCTCTAGCTCATCAGATAAGCGAACTAAGTTTCCGCGAGATTTGGACATTGCCGACCCATCCATCACAACCATGCCTTGGTTCAAAAGACGGGTAAAGGGTTCGGTAAATCCCAGCATTCCGATATCGTGGAGAACTTTGGTTAAGAAGCGTGAATACAGCAAGTGCAAAATCGCATGTGTTACGCCACCGACATATTGATCAACTGGCAACCAGGTATCGATATCCGCGCGCGAAAATGCTTCGTTGTGATTGGTCGAAGATGGGTAACGCAAGAAATACCAAGAGGAATCTACGAAGGTATCCATAGTGTCGGTATCGCGCAGCGCATCTCCACCACAAGATGGACACTTGGTATTTACCCATTCGGTAGCGGCGGCCAGAGGTGATTGTCCCTTTGGCTTTAGATCTAATCCTTTGGCATCAGGAAGCAAGAGCGGCAGCTGATCTGCCGGCACCGCAACTTCGCCACACTTTTGGCAATGCACAATCGGAATCGGTGTACCCCAATAACGCTGGCGAGAGACCAACCAATCACGCAGGCGATAATTACGAGCAGATTTACCTAAACCATCAGCTTCAAGTTGCTTATTTATTGCAGTGATCGCATCAAACTTATTAAGGCCATTTAGCGAACCGGAATTAATGATCTTTCCATCTCCAGTTGTTGCAATCCCTGTTTCATTAGGATCTTCTTCACCGGTTTCCACAACAACGCGCACAGGCAATTTCATTGCGCGCGCAAAATCTAAATCTCGTTGATCGTGAGCAGGCACTGCCATAATCGCGCCGGTTCCGTAATCGGCTAAAACATAATCAGATGCCCAGATCGGTAATTTCTCTCCGTTGACTGGGTTAATGGCATAACGTTCTAGGAAAATTCCTGACTTGGGACGATCAGTAGCCAAGCGATCGATATCAGAAGCCGCCTTAACAGAATCGCGGTACTGCTTAAACTTTTCTTCAGCAGCCGTGCCTGCGGCAAGTTCGGCAGCGAGTTCGGAGTCAACGGCAACAACCATAAAGGTCGCGCCAAAGAGCGTATCTGGGCGGGTGGTGTAAATAGTCACTGGTGTGGCGCGACCTTCAATCAGAAAGTTAACATTTGCGCCTTGTGATCGACCGATCCAATTGCGCTGCATCGTTAAGACTTTATCTGGCCAGTTACCTTCGAGTTGTTGCATATCATCGAGTAAACGATCGGCATAATCAGTGATCTTGAAATACCACTGATTTAACTTCTTCTTTGTGACTGCAGTATCGCAACGTTCGCAGAGGCCTGCGACTACTTGCTCATTAGCAAGAACGGTCTGACACCCTGGACACCAGTTAACAGCGCTATCTTTACGATAAGCCAGTCCACGTTTGTGCAGTTCGATAAATAGCCATTGATTCCATTTGTAATACTCTGGATCGCAAGTGTTAAAGACACGGTCCCAGTCAAATGAACATGCATAACGGCGCATTGAGGCTTTCTGCGTTGCAATATTTTCATAAGTCCAGATCCGTGGATCTTCATTACGTTTGATAGCTGCATTTTCAGCCGGAAGTCCAAAGGCATCCCACCCAATTGGGTGCATTACATTAAAGCCCTTTTGGATCCAGTAACGCGCGATTACATCGCCGAGTGCATATGCCTCGGCGTGGCCCATATGTAAATCACCTGATGGATACGGGAACATATCCAGGACATATTTCTTTGGTCGCTTATCGTCGGTGCGGCCAGATTTAAAGGGTTCGATTAGATCCCAAATTGGTAGCCACTTCTCTTGGACATAGGCAAAGTCATAAGCCTGATGTTCTTGTGACGTGCTCATCTGGCTAGTTTATCGGGCTTTAGCCCCAGGATATGCCAGTCAGTTCTTCGCTAACGCTCCATAAATCCTTAGCTAAACGTTGATCATATGCAATCGCTGCCGCGCGAGTGAGTTTTGGAAATCCGCGCATCTCCATAAATCCATCTGGGCCAATATACGAGGCGCCATAAAGTCCCGGATAAGTCGCAGCACATAAGGTTGGTAGCGCTCCACGTTGGGCGCTCTGCGCAAAAATTGCATTCGCTAGCGCGCCAGCGCGATCTTGAATTGATGCCCCGGCAACTAAATTTGTATCTGCATAACCAGGATGGGCGGCTACTGCTTCCAGATTCCAATTATTGCGCATCTGGCGACGTTCTACTTCGTGGATAAATAATAAGTTAGCTAATTTGCTAAAGGCGTAGGCCGACCAAGGATTATATGCACCAACTCCTTTAGCTTTATTACGCAAATCATCAATTGAGTAATTTGCAATGCGAGCGGTGCGATGCATCTGTGAAGAAACGGAAACGACGCGGTTCTTAATCTGCTTCTGCAATAAACCGGTGAGCGCAAAATGCCCTAAGTGATTCGTGCCGACCTGCAATTCGAAGTGATCTTTAGTCAACGAAAAAGGCGTAGCCATAACGCCAGCATTTAAAATTAATACATCAATCGAAGATGTAAATTCCTTAGCGAAATTCCTTACCGATGAGAGATCAGCCAAATCCAACAACCTAAACTCAACCCGCTCATTGGCGAACTCAGCGACAGTTGCGGCGCCCTTGGCAGCGCTGCGTGCAGTGATAGTTACATGCGCTCCAGCCCGAGCTAATTCACGTGCGGTTTCTTTACCAATACCGCTAGTTCCACCAGTGATTAAAAATCTCTTCCCGGTTAAATCAGGAATATCGGATGCGTCCCAGCCTCTTGGAATTGTGGTGACGCTAGACATTTTTATTCCTTACTTAATTGCTACATTTGCTATTAACTAACTTTTAAGTGGAGATAAGGGGATTCGAACCCCTGACCTCTTCCATGCCATGGAAGCGCGCTACCAACTGCGCCATATCCCCTTTAATTACCCGCCGTTAGCGAGAAGGTAACTCTAGCGCACGTGATCTGGCACATCAGCACCAGATTCTTCGCCAAATACTGGCTCCATAATTGATCCAGCGTTATGTTCGGCGAGATGCCAACCTTTTGGGCTGGTCTGCAAGATTGACCAACGCGCATTAGATAGTCCACCGATCTTTCCCCAGTGAGCCATCGGCAAATGTAAATAGTGGCCAATTAAACAGCGCGCTGTGCCGCCGTGAGTTGCGATGACGATTAATTCGTTCTCTTTATCTCCCAGAAACTCATCAATGGCCGCGCTGGCACGAGCAGCAACTTCGCTACGCCGCTCACCAATTGTTCCGGCCGGATTATCGTTGCCATCTATCCAGCGAATGAAATTTTCTAAATCAGCGGCGCGATTTTCTGCACCGGTCTTACCTTCCCAATAACCGCCGTTGGTTTCGCGTAAACGTTCGTCGACCAAGACTTCCATATTTACAATCTCCCCTAACTTTGAAGCGGTCACGCGCGCACGCGAGAGATCGCTAGATAAAATTGCCGTCGGTTCCATTCCCGCAATGATTGGTGCGGCAAGTTCGGCTTGGTATATACCGACGCTATTTAACTCAATATCTGAATGTCCTTGAAAGCGATTTACAACGTTCCAATCAGTTTGGCCGTGGCGCCATAAAAGTATGCGATTGTTCTTACCCGCCATTTGCCACATTTTCCTTTACTACATCTAGTTCAATTGTTGGACAATCATTCCAGAGGCGATCGAGCATGTAATAACGGCGTAACTCTGCGCTTTGGATATGTACTACTAAATCAGAGTAGTCGAGCAAGATCCATTCATCCGTACCTTCGCGCCGGGCTGGTTTTTCGCCTAATAAGCGGAGCTTCTCTTCAACTTCATCAGCGATGGCATCAACCTGGCGAATATTTGCACCAGTAGCAATTAAAAACACCTCAGATAAAACCATTTGATCAGAGAGATCAATAGCGATCATCTCTGTACCAAATTTATCGGCGATTGCGCGAGCTGCAACCTGGGTCAACTCGGTAACGCTCTTACTTGCTGGCATACAGGTGGTGCTCCTTTATATAAGTTGCTACGTGAGGTGATACAGATTCAAGATCTCCAGCGCGTACTTGCGTTGCAGAAATATTTAGCGCGTCGATATCCAGAGTTGGTGAGCCCGGAAATTCTGGACGGTCGATAACTATAAACTCGACCATATCCTGTAATTCGCGGGTGCGATGCCACTGATCTATCTTGGCAAAGGCATCGGTACCAATGATGAGCGCGATTTGGTCGTCAGGATAGCTTTTGGCAACCGCTTCGACGGTATCAATTGTAAAACTTGGTCCTTGGCGCAGAATCTCTATTGGGTTTACCTCAACTTTACTGGAAACTGCAGCAGGTAAATCCTTTAACGCTAACTGACACATTGCGCGACGATCACTCGGCGATGCCACTGTCTGCACATCTCGTAATTGTGGTTGGCCTGCTGGAATCAAGAGAATGCGATCGGCTAATTTACGAGATATTATCTCTGAGATAACGTGCAGGTGGCCGATATGAATCGGGTCAAATGTGCCGCCGTAGATTGCAATCTTTGCCATATTAAATTAATTAAGACCCAGCAACCTGGTCTAGCGATTAATCGTTATCTAGGCGAAGTACAAGATAGAGAAAGATTGTAAAAACTATGAAGGTTCCGATTCCAAATGCATATGGTGGAGCAGGAAGTTCACGAAGAGATTCGGCTGAGGCGATAAGCATGGGTACAGACTACCCCCGCCCAGCAAGTAACTCTAAAAAGCGCGCCTCATTGATCACTTTCACGCCGAGTTCTTCCGCTTTTGCCAGCTTTGAACCTGGCTCGGTGCCGACCAGAAGATAATCAGTTTTCTTAGATACCGCAGATGCTGCTTTGCCACCGTGCGCGGTAATCGTTTCAGCGATTGAATCCCGTGTGAAACTCTCTAAACCACCTGTGACAACGAAGGTGAGATTTGCCAGAGTCTGCGGCAGATCTGTGGCAGATTGAGCTTGCATCACAACGCCGGCATCTTGCCACTTCGCGATTATCTGGCGATGCCAATCAACGGCGAACCATTCAACAATTGATTGCGCAATTGTTTCACCCAACCCATCAATTTCTGAGAGTTCGCTGACGCTAGCTTTGGAGATCGCATCCATTGATCCAAAGTTATTGGCCAATGATTGCGCAGCTGTTGGACCGACGTGGCGAATTGAAAGAGCGACAATGATGCGCCAGAGCGGTCGCGTCTTAGCGTTCTCTAAGCCAGCCAATAACTTCTCGGTATTTTTCCCAGTACTGCCATCTTTCTTAGTAAAAAACTCTGAACGTGTAAGTGATTGCGTGGTGAGTGAGAAGAGATCGGATTCATCGGTAATTATCCGATCGCTCAATAAAGCTACCGCTGCTTCTAACCCTAGAACATCGATATCAAGTGCTGCGCGCGAGCCGATGTAGTAAAGACGCTCCCGCAGCTGTGCCGGGCAACTTTGTGTATTTGGACAACGGATATCAACATCTCCTGCGCTAATCGCCCGCAGTGGGCTGGCACATTCTGGGCAATTAGTCGGCATCACAAAGGCTCGTTCGTTGCCAGTGCGTTTATCTAAAACAGGTCCAAGAACCTCTGGAATTACATCGCCGGCTTTCCGAATAACCACGGTATCGCCGATCAAAACACCTTTTCGTTCAATCTCTTCTTGGTTATGCAGCGTTGCGTTAGTAACGGTAGAACCAGCAACTTTGACCGGCTCCATAAATGCAAATGGGGTAACGCGACCAGTACGTCCGACGCTCACCTTTATATCCAATAGCTTTGTCGTGACTTCTTCTGGTGGATATTTGAAGGCGATCGCCCATTTGGGAGCGCGTGAGGTGAAGCCTAATTTTTGCTGTTCTGCAATGTCATCGACTTTAATTACTACGCCATCAATTTCGTGTTCGACATCGTGGCGGTGTTCGTTGTAGTACTCGATGAATTTAATGACTTCAGCGCGGGTGGCGCAGACTTTAAAGCGATCAGAAGTTGGGGCACCTAAAGCCTTTAGCTCGGCATAGGCCTGGGATTGTGAATTAAAAGTTAACCCTTGATTTGCGCCGATACCGTGAACAACAAGGCTGAGTGGACGAGATGCGGTAATCCTGGGATCTTTCTGGCGCAGCGACCCTGCAGCGGAATTTCTTGGATTGGCAAAGAGCTGTTTACCGGCTTCTTCTAACTCTTCATTCAATTGGTTAAAGGCGGCAACTGGAAAGAAGACTTCGCCCCTAATTTCGATTAAATCTGGAATTGCCTTGCCAGTTAAGTTATGAGGCAAATCCTTAATGGTCTTAACATTTAAAGTTACATCTTCACCAGTCACACCATTACCACGAGTTAAGGCGCGGGTTAGCAGCCCTTTCTCATATAGCAAGTTAATTGCGAGCCCATCTACCTTTAACTCACATAAGTACTTCGGGCTCGGACTCTCTTTTTCTACGCGATCAAACCACGCAGTTAATTCGTTCGTATCAAAGACATTATCTAGGCTCATCATCTTTTCGATGTGATCGTGTTGGGTAAATGAAGTAGCAAATCCCCCGCCAATGCCAAGAGAAGGAGAGTCAGGTTCTAGCAGCTCGGGGTGCTTTGCCTCCAGCGCCTTTAACTCCTGCAGCAACTCATCAAATTGCGCATCGGTGATCGTTGGCTCATCTAAAACATAGTATTTAAATTGATGATCGCGAATCTCGTTGGTGAGTTCGGTAATTCGATGGCGCGCCGCGTTACTCATGCGCTCTCGCAGATAGTTGCCGATCCGACTACTCGGTCGCCATCATAAATAACCATTGCTTGACCGTTGGCGATACCAAGAAGTGGCTCATCTAATTCGGCAACTAAACGTTCTCCATCAAAGTAGTAACTGCAATCCAACGCTGCTCCGTGGGCACGTACTTGCACAAAGCCGCGAAGTGGCGCTGCGCCAACTGCTGGTCCGCACCAAATAGTTTTCTCACCGAATAATTTACTAACCGCTAACTCTTCACGAGCGCCAACTACGACGGTATTTGTAACTGGTTCGATCTTTAAAACAAAGCGCGGAGAGCCATCTGGAGCTGCAACAGATAAACCTAAACCTTTACGTTGCCCAATTGTGTATGTATATGCGCCTTTATGTTCGCCAATTTTCTTACCTGATTGATCAACAATTGGACCAACTTCGCTACCTAAGCGATCGCGTAACCAACCAGCGTTATCACCAGAAGGAACGAAACAAATGTCGTGGCTATCTGGTTTTTGGGCAACGGCTAAACCACGCGCCTCGGCCTCAATTCGGATATCAACTTTCTCGGTATCTCCAAGTGGAAAGATGGCACCGTTGATTTGCTCAGTTGTTAAAACCGCAAGTACATAAGATTGATCCTTCAGCGGATCAATCGCGCGATGCAGCGTCTTACCGATCGGTCCGATCTGGGTTCGCGCATAATGTCCGGTGACAACTCCATCAAAGCCCATCGCCTTTGCGCGATCCAATACGGCAGCAAATTTAATTTTCTCATTGCAGCGCAGGCAAGGATTTGGGGTGCGGCCGGCTGCATACTCGGCGAGAAAGTTTTCAACGACGCCATCGTGAAACTCTTCTGCCATATCCCAGATATAGAAAGGAATGCCGATTTTATCGGCGGCTCGACGGGCATCG
>JBIJCP010000126.1:0-3441 GCA_044344635.1 Candidatus Planktophila sp.
TTTCTAATGGGTCTGGGCGATGCATTCGGCGCACCCGCCGGAGCAGCAATCGTTCCGAGTTTGCTACCTGATCATCTTCTGCCAGCCGGAAATGTTGCTCGTGGAATCGTTGCAAAAATAGGAACTATAGCTGGACCAGGAGTCGGCGGCATCTCTGTTGCACTTATAGGCGCTGATTACACATTCGCAGTTACTGCAGTCGCATTCTTTATCGGCACCTCTCTTCTACTTGGAATCACTGAAGCACCGCTTCAAGGAGTCGTAGAGAACAAGCCATCGTTTATCACAGAACTGCGTGAAGGGCTAAAACTGGTTTGGGAGATAAAGTGGCTGGCTGCCTCAATTTTTATGGCTTCATTTCAATTAATGGTTATCGTTGCGGCAGAGACAGTTCTTCTACCAGTAATCACGCGACGCGAATTCGATACCAATAACGTCTTTGCGATCTCCGCCGCCGCGTTCAGTTTAGGCGGAATGATTAGCGCGATTGCCGCTGTTAAATTTAAAACGAAAAGCCCCGGTCTTGTCGCAATTTCGATGTGGTCGCTCTTTGCATTTGCTCCACTTGTATTAGCTTTTCCAGTATCTCCAACATTTGTGATCGTTGGTTACTTCATTGCAGGACTTTCGATAGGTGGTTGGGAGGCGTATTGGGTCACCGCCGTACAACGTGAAGTTCCCCAAGAGATGCAGGGTCGAGTATTTAGTATCGATATGGTTGGCACTAGCGGACTGATGCCGCTTGGAATGGCGCTCGTCGGTCCCGTAATTGCGCTAACTGGTGAGCGAAACTTTCTTCTCTTTGCAATCGGATTCCACTTACTCTTTTGTTATCTAGTCCTACTTGTCCCAGGAGTTAAAGAATTGCGAGATCCTCGAAAATCGCAGCCAGATTCCACTATAAGCGAACAGAATTAGGCTCAAACCAGCCCACCAAGAATTGAGTTAAAAACTACTCTTTACCTATGACTCGAATCGGTGAAACAAGCGATCTGCTGAAATGTTCTTTCTGCGGCAAGACTCAGAAGCAGGTTAAAAAGTTGATCGCAGGTCCCGGCGTTTACATCTGCGACGAATGTATCGAACTCTGTAACGAGATCATTGTTGAAGAACTCGCCGAGGCCACAACACTTGGACTCACTGAACTTCCTAAGCCTCTGGCGATCTTTGAATTCTTAGATCAATATGTAATCGGGCAGGATCGTGCTAAGAGATCTTTGGCCGTTGCGGTCTACAACCATTACAAGCGCGTTCAATCTGGGCAAGCTAAGGGTGAAGATGGCGTAGAACTCGCTAAATCAAATATTTTATTGTTGGGCCCAACTGGTTGCGGTAAAACGTTGATGGCTCAAACTCTGGCCCGTATGCTCAATGTTCCGTTTGCGATTGCAGATGCGACAGCGCTAACAGAAGCTGGCTACGTTGGAGAAGATGTCGAAAATATCTTGCTCAAGCTTTTACAGGCCGCTGATTACGATGTGAAAAAAGCCGAGACAGGAATTATTTATATCGATGAGATAGATAAAGTTGCCCGCAAATCTGAAAACCCATCGATTACTAGAGATGTTTCTGGCGAAGGTGTGCAGCAAGCGCTGCTAAAGATCCTTGAAGGAACCGTCGCATCTGTTCCGCCCCAGGGTGGACGTAAGCATCCACATCAAGAATTTATCCAGATCGACACAACAAACGTTCTCTTTATCGTTGGTGGAGCATTTGCCGGTCTAGATAAAATCATTGAAGCGCGAAGCGGAAAAGCCGGAGTTGGATTTAATGCCACGTTGCAAGAAAGCGCTGATAAGAACCGTAAAGATATCTTCGCCGATGTAATGCCAGAAGATCTTTTAAAATTTGGAATGATTCCAGAATTTATCGGTCGCTTGCCAGTTTTAACGAGCGTCGAAAACTTAGATAAGACCGCTTTGATGGAGATTCTCACCAAGCCAAAGAATGCTCTGGTAAAGCAGTATCAGCGCCTCTTTAGCCTTGACGATGTCGAATTAGAGTTCACGGCTGAATCACTAGATACTATTGCCGAGCTAGCGCTGGTACGGGGAACTGGCGCGCGCGGATTGCGTGCGATTATGGAATCAGTTCTTCTGGCTGTGATGTACGAAGTTCCAAGTCGCACAGATATTGCCAAAGTCATAATTACAAAAGAATGTATCGATTCAAATGCCGCTCCAACCTTGGTTGAGCGCACCGGAGATATTCCAAAGCGGGCGTCTCGACGCGAAAAAGGTACAGAGGAGAAGAGCGCATAATCTAGACTGCGCTCTATGTCTTCCGCATCGCCATCTGGCGCTGAGCTCGCTTCGACCTTTTCACCGGTCGATATTGAGTCTCGGCTATATAAAAAATGGCTAGACGCTGACTACTTCACTGCTGATTCATCTTCGAGCAAAGAACCATTTTCAATAGTTCTTCCACCACCAAATGTTACTGGGGTACTGCATATTGGTCACGCCTTAGATCAAACTTTGCAAGATTGTTTATCTCGCAAAAAGAGAATGCAAGGCTTTGAAGTTCTATGGCTTCCCGGAATGGATCACGCTGGAATCGCAACTCAGAACGTAGTAGAAAAACAGATTGGGTCAAAAGGAATTTCGCGTCACGATTTAGGGCGCGAAGAATTTGTTAAAAAAGTTTGGGAATGGAAAGCAGAATCAGGTGGCGCAATTCTTGACCAGATGAAGCGTTTAGGCGTTAGCGTTGATTGGTCGCGCGAGCGATTCACAATGGATGAAGGTATGTCCAAGGCGGTCGTATCGATCTTTAAAAAGATGCATGACGCTGGGCTGATTTATCGCGCTGAACGAATCATCAACTGGTGCCCGCGCTGTTTAACTGCCTTATCTGATATCGAAGTAGATCACCAAGATGACGCTGGAGAATTTGTACAGATTCGATATGGCGAAGGTGAGCAATCCATAGTTGTTGCTACTACACGCGCTGAAACCATGCTTGGTGACGGCGCTGTCGCTGTTCATCCAGATGATCCACGCTACAAGCATTTAATCGGGACTGAAGTACTTCTTCCTTTAGTAAACCGAATGATCCCAATCATTGCTGACGAGCTAGTTGAGCAAGATTTTGGAACCGGTGCTGTAAAAGTTACTGCAGCTCACGACCCAAATGACTTTGAAATGGCGATACGCCATAACGTGCCGTTTGTTGTGATCATGAACGAACACGGCGTCATGGCTGGCACTGGAACAGAGTTTGACGGAATGGATCGCTTCGCCGCCCGAATTGCTGTGGTTGCAAAGCTAAAGGAGATGGGACGTTTGGTCTCAGAGAAGCGACCTTATATACACGCAGTGGGGCATTGTTCTCGTTGCGATATAACTGTGGAGCCGAGACTTTCTAAGCAATGGTTTGTCAAGGTTGCTCCACTGGCTAAAGCATCTGCTGATGCAGTGCGCAGTGGCGCAGTTAAGATCG
>JBIJCP010000127.1:0-3377 GCA_044344635.1 Candidatus Planktophila sp.
CCGCTCAATAAATGTCGCCGGCACACCCAGCCCTGCAGCAATATGCGATAAATAGGATGGATCCACCGGAATGCAATGTCCACCCACACCAGCGCTCGGGTTAAATTTCATAAAGCCATAAGGCTTGGTATCTGCCGCATCCAGTGTTTCGTAAACTGAAATTCCTAAAGCGTTTGTTATCTGCGCAAATTCATTTACCAGCGCAATATTTACCTGTCTAAAGGTATTCTCAAATAATTTTGCGGCTTCGGCGACTTCAGGGGATGAGACCTCGACCAATTTGTCACAGAACGAGGCATAAAAATCTCGAGTCTGCTTTGAAGCCTCCGGGGTCAACCCTGCATACAACCGTGGTGTGTTCTTCTGATCCCAATCACTGCGACCTGGATCAACCCGTTCTGGCGAGATCGCATATAAATGTTCAACTTTGCCGCCAGATAATTTTTCTATCAGCGGCTTAATCACGCCACGAATAGTGCCGGGATAAGAAGTTGATTCATTAATCACCAATACTGAATGGCTAATATTTTCCGCAATCGTCTTACAGGCACTTTCAATATAAGTCAGATCCGGCTTACGATCTTTATCGAGCGGCGTCGGCACCGCAATCACCACAATCTCCGCCCCCGCAATGTCAGCGCCATTTGCAGTCGCGCGATAGCTTCCAGCGGCAATAGCCGCCTTTATATCCGCACTCTTTACGCCTTCTATATGCGAAATCCCCTGATTTAACTGGTCCACAACCTTCTGGCTGTTATCAAAGCCAATTACATGATTTGCTTTCGAAGCAAATGCCGCGATGGTCAAACCAACATAGCCCTGCCCAATAATTACGACTTTAGCCATTAAGGAAGTTTCGTCCACTCTTCATTAAGCGGATCAAGTCGAATCATGTTCTCTTTTGCTAATTTACGATCTTCTGGCGTGGAGTTTTTCAATGAATATAAAAATCGCCAAGAATCAAAATGGTCAGGATTAAATTCCGTATTGAGCTTTCCGTATTTGTAAGCCAAAGCCGGCAAATCGCTTTGTTCAAATATTTGAGTGGCATTAATGTATAGATTGCTGCTGGCAGGACTCATATAACTAGGAGTCAGCGCTGCCGTTACTAAATCTGCGTTTTGCGACTTAAGTGCTTCTCGCCATTTGATATCGCCACTCAAAGGTGGAATCGCAATCAAGACACCCACAACCATTCCTAGCCCAGCAAGCATTTGTGCTGAAATTAATGGGTTGTTCTTGATTGCTTTTCTCGAAACCAATCTTGAAGATTCTTCACCCGGTGAAACTCGAGTTGAGAATTCGTAAGCGATCAATGCTCCACCAGTAACCCAGCCCCACACAGCAAGACCTATTTGGTTGATACTAATAATCGACTGAACTTGATAACAGATCCAAGTAACGATTAAACCTACTTTTACGAAGTTAAACTCCTTTTGAATAAACGTTAACTTAATTGCAGCAATCAAACTCATTATGATTAACGCCATATATGCGATAAACAATGGATATCCGCCATAGGCTAAAAAATCTATAAAGACATTGTGTGCTGCATTTGTCGTCGTATTCGGCCCTGGCAAGATCAAAGCCTGTGCGTCGCGTGATCTGCGGTACCAGTCACCGTATGCATCCATCCCAACGCCGGTAAATGGCTGCGAATTCGCCATGTTTATTCCAGCTTGCCAGTATTCACCACGCAAGGAGACTGAAGTCTTGTAAACAATACTTGTCAAAGGTCCTTTTTGAAGCGCACCCATAAGTGCAATGAATCCGACAACGCCGACAGAGCCTAAATAAATAACCGGAACTGTCCATTTTTCAAATTTCGACCGTAAAAAAAAGAAAATCACGAGAGCGATTCCGCCACCAGAGACGACAATTCCTTGTACCGCCATTGAAGATCTAATCTCCAGAAATGTCGCGATTAGTACAACTACACCGATCAAACGAATTACCAAATGAGTTTTCGGAATAAGTAGATAAGCAACAAGTAAAGATGCAAAGATCCCGAGGAAGGATCCAATGAAGTTAGGGTTTCCGAATGTTCCAAGAATTCGGTTGTAAGGGTTATTCCAGGAAACAAAGTCACCGAAAGTAATTGTCCAGGCCCCGTAAATTACATTCATCAATCCAGCGAAGAGAAGGCCATATAAAATATTCCTAAAAGATTCTGTGCGACGCAAGACTAATGTCGCCACAAAAACCAGAGTCAGTGAAAAGTAAGTTAAGAAACCTGTGTTTCGACCATATGTTCCATAAAAATTCTGCCCTAATGGAGATTCGCTATTTGCCACAGCGCTTATCGCAAAGACAATGAATGCAATGGAGGCGATAATCTGTGGTTTTGCATCTGACCAGAGAAGTCGAGAAGATTTTGCAAAGACAACAAATGCCAGGGCAAAGGCTACAACCGAGAGCGCAACCATCTTTGTCACATTTACCGGATCAGAAACTTGGTCGATCAAAAGAAAAAGCGAAATAAACGGGGCCCCGAATGCCAGTAATCGCGCAAGGGGTTTCTCTATTTCCAATTTCAACATGATCGCAATCTTACTTTCTACTCACTGACAAATTACCCACAAACTTGCCCTTAGAAGGCCGAAACCCGGCCCCCTCCGTAGAGGGAACCGGGTTTCGGTTCTAGATCGTTAAAGATCCAGGCTATTTATAGCCGTGATCTTACGAGCTTGGTTAGTGCTGTGATCTGCTTCTTTAGAGCGGCGATCAGTGTTGCTACCTGTGTTGATAGAGCAGCAACTGCATCTACTGCTTCCTGAGCCAAAGCTCCGGCAAGCGTTGCAGCCTCTGTAGCATCCAAAGCAGCATCAGTAGCATCTTGTGCTGCTGCTTCTGCTAGTTCTGCTGCAGCTGTTGCTGCATCGACTGCTGCGTTGACGATAGCCAATTCCACAACATCTTTAACAGCTGTGTATGTAGTACCAGCTGCTGTAGCGGCCTTTAGGCCTGCGATGTATGTGTCATGTGCTGTGCCGTGTGTAGCAGTGATCTGGAGTGTTCCTGAGCCAGATGTTGGCGCAAAGAATGAACCAGTTGATATTCCACCAGTCAGTGTTTCGGTTCCTGTTGGGAGTCCGGTAACTGACATGTTTGAAGTAATTGATGAGAAGAGTGCATAGCTTGTTCCATCAGCAACTGGACGACCTTTAGCGTCTGTAGCTGTGATAGTCCATGTGACCTTCTCACCTGGCTGTGCTGAAGTCTTGTCAAGTGTAAGAACTGCAACACCTGTTTTTGCTGTGACTTCAACTGGAACAACCAAAGTTCCAAGTACACCATTTTTGATGGTGATATTTGTCTTACCAACGGCTACACCTGTAACAGTTACTGATCCAGTTGTAGGTCCAGCAACTACTGTC
>JBIJCP010000145.1:0-2712 GCA_044344635.1 Candidatus Planktophila sp.
GCTCTTCTCAATTGTTCTTCCCAAAGTCGAAAGCGCCAGCCAAATCGATCTACTAGGTAATGCGCTCTTAGTTGATGCGCAGATTGAGAGCGCCGCCGGTCTTGCCAGTGTCGAGAATATCGCTGCACATCCACGCTGTCTCTCGCTCTCTTACGGCCCGCTCGACTTTGCTGCAGATCTCGGGGCATCACTTGATACCCTCAACGAAGATGATTTGAAGGAATTCACGCTCTATCCCCTTATGAAGATTCTCGTCGCTGCGCGAGCCAACCAGAAACTTGCCTTTGATGGTCCAGAAGTTGATATCCGAAACTCTGAGAAGTTCAGCAAAGGCGCATCTCGAGTGCGCGCCCTTGGATTTGATGGAAAATGGGTTCTTCATCCAGATCAGATTGCGCTCTGCAATGAAATTTTTACACCAAGTGAAGGCGAATTCCAACGCGCTAGCGCGCTGATTGCCAAATATGAGAGCGCAAAGAGTGCGGGCCTTGGTGCGGTTACTGATGGTGATTTAATGATCGATGAAGCATCGCTCAGAATCGCCGCAAAAACCGTGGCTCGCCACCTCGCCTTTAAAACTAGCTAAAGTTTTTACTTCTCTGTACGGCGAGTGTTAATACGATACTTATCTGCGTAATCGCGATCTAACTCCCAGCCCAAACCAGGGGCATCTGTGAGCGTGATATTTCCATCTTTTAGCGGTGGACGATTAGCGATTAAGTTATGCCAGATCGGATCGCGATCCTTATGGAAGAACTCTAAATATGTTCCGTGAGGAATCGAAGCAAGCAGGTGTGATGCTGCTTGTGGCTCTTCGTGGTGGGCCATCTTGATGTCATAAAGGTGGGCAGTAGATGCGGCGCGGCGCCATTCTGTTGGTCCGCCTGACCAAGAAGAGTCAAAGTTACAGAAATCTATTGCGCCAACTTCCATTAAATCGCGGCAACCCGCAGCAGAGAATTCGGTCTGACCTGCACAGACAGATACTCCACCTGCATATCTCACATCGCGCATCGCGCGCTTATCGTTCTGCCAAATGCAAGGTTCTTCAAACCACAGAAGGTTATCGCCCTGTACTAGATGTGAAAATTCGATTGCTTGAGGAACCGTATATCCCTGATTGGCATCTACGGCAATTCTAAAGTTATCGCCACCGTATTTGCGCGCTTCCTTAAATCGCTTGGCATCTTCCTTCGGAGTCAAGCCACCGATTTTAAATTTCATTCCGGCAAAGCCCTGCTCAACTAGTGATTCAACTTCTTCCTGGATAGACATCTCGCTGTTGTAATAACCACCAATTGTTATCACAGGAATCCAATTTCGATATCCACCCCAAAGTTTATGGAGCGGAGTTGAAAGGGAACGGGCGTAAAGATCCCAAAGCGTTAGATCAATTGATGCAGTTGCAACAAGGCCAAGACGGCGATCACGTAAAATATCCCACGTCGCTGGACGAGCAATCTCCCAAAGACGCTCAATCGCAGAGCCATCTTCACCTAAAATTTTTGGCGCAATCTCATCGTGAATTATCGAATCAATTTCTGCAAGTCCCGCATCTTCATCTCCTGCATACGCTTCAGCGACTAAGCCACCGGCGGTATAGATCCTGGTGATGATCGTTGATCGATGGGTCATCTTGTAATGGCTGCCCCGGTATGTCCGCACGAGCGGGACTCTGATCTGCTCGGTCTCAACTGCGGTAATGGTTAGATCCACTTCGGCACCCCCTGTAATTTCCCTATAGCAAACGTTTCCAGTTAAGATTACCCTGAGACCAGGGCGCTGACAAGGGGCTAATTGCTAGCGAGTTACTCAAAGTTAGGGAAGATCTTTGATATCCAGGAAATTTTCCTGGAAATTTGACAGTCAGATTTCACTGAGAAATCAACTGAGAAATTTAACTGGCGAAAAGCCTTTATATCGCAAGAGGAGTTTAGAAGTGACAAGTGATAAGTCAGATGATGCTCGTTCGATTAATCAACGGGTAACTATCCGTGAGGTTGCCGCAAAAGCTGAAGTAGCTCTCTCTAGCGTTTCGCGCGCTCTCTCGGGGCATCCAGATGTTTCTGATGAGATGCGCAAGCGAGTCAAAGAAGTTGCAGATGAGTTGGGGTATGAACCTAATCTCGTTGCGCAATCGCTGCGTAGCGGTGTCACCCGAACAATTGGTTTTGTGGTTCGAGATATCAATAACCCAATGTTCGCGCTACTTGCACGATCTTGCGAGCACGAATTGCGCCGCAATGGTTACTCCATGATCTTAGTAAATTCAGATGGAAATATCGAAAATGAGAATCGCAATTTCTCACTGCTTCGCCGTCGAAGAGTCGATGGCATTATCGCCTCACTGGTCTCTGAAGATTCACCATACTTAAGAAAGAATCTAGCTGGTCCACGGTGCCCGATAGTTTTACTTGATCGTGAAGTCAAAGGGGTAAATGCCAGCGCCGTACTTGCCGATCACGCTGCAGGAGTGCACGAAGCGGTTACTCACCTAATCCATAAAGGCCATCGCGAGATTGCATTTGTTACTGGTTCTAATAATGTCTATCCCACTCGAAATCGCTTACAAGGATTTACCAAAGCATTTGAAGATGCAAATATCAAAATACACCCTGACCTAATGGCGATCGGTGGATTTGATGCCGAGTATGCGCTATCGCATGCCCGGATTCTGCTCCACAGAAACCCCGCTCCAACTGCAATTCTCGC
>JBIJCP010000042.1:0-9130 GCA_044344635.1 Candidatus Planktophila sp.
TTTAATGGGTATTAGCAGAGCGCTGAAGGAGAAGAACCTCACCATGGGTAAAGAGATCGCCTTTATCGCACTCGATCAATTACCTTATTTAGAGGTATTTTCTGACAATATTTCAACGGTATATCGCGACACTGAAGCAATCGGACGCGAAGCTGCAAGGTTGATGCTCGAAGGAATTGAGGGAGAGGCCCCGCGGGTGAGCATAATCGAAACGCAATTTATCGGGCGTACTAGTTCGCAGGGCGGTCTGTAGCCACTTCGCTGTTAAGTAAATCTCTTACTCTGGCAGTTGGCTCAGATCGCTATAGCTATCACCAATCAGCGCTAGGCAATCACCGCGCTTAACGCGCGGATAACCGCGGATAACTCCTACTGTGCCTGAGCGTGCGGCATAAAGTAAGTGAGGTTTACGGTCGGCAGACTCTGGGAAATGGATCGCTCCAATGACCTCGCCCTTTTCCACCCGCTCGCCCAGCCTCTTTTTATTCTGGTAGAGACCCTCTTCTTCTGCCCAGTGATATGTAGCGCTGCTTCGCATATCGATAAATTCACGATTTTCGATCTTTACTTGGTGATCATAACTTTCGCTATAAAAATCTGGTTTCAGCAAGGCGATGCTTTTCAGCGCAGATACCAAAGCAGCTCTGGTAATTCGATTGCTGGAGGCGGTAGTGATTCCAGATCCGCCAAATTCTCCAGTAAAGAGTGACTTACCTAGACTTGCTACATAACCTGGCAGCAATGATTGCTCATTTGTTCCTGGGTGTGATGGGAAGATCAATGAATATCGAGTATTCCAGCCATTTAAGTTCTTTATCAAATCGCTTCGATATTTCTTATCATTGCTCCAAGTCGCTGTTGCGCTCTCAAGGAAGTGGTGTCCCCTTCCTCCGCTATGGATATCGATAACAACATCAACGCGAGGAATCAATTCTGTCGCAAGATAATGAGCAATTTTCTCGGGAATCCGCCCATTTTCATCTCCCGGAAAGATGCGATTGAAATTGGTGTTATCTGGCCACAGCCGGGTGCTAGCAAAACTCGCTGGATATGACACAGAAGGAATCGCGATCAACTCACCTGCAATGTCACTTACTTTAAGCTCGCGAATCAAATTGGCGATCGCAAATTGGCCTTCATATTCATCGCCATGATTTCCACCGATAATTAATACCTTTGGACCCGGTCCAGAGTTAATGGAATGAATTGGCAGGTTGAAGATCGCCCAGCCGCTGGTATTGGTGGAATCTCCCGCCCGCAAGTATCCCGATTCCTTGCCGCGCTTATCGAAGTCAATAGATGATGAAACCGTTCCGCTCATCGCGCGCTCTTTTCTTTTATAGACTTTTCAAAACTCTCTAAATCAGGGAAGAGCTCGCCGATTTGGCAGACCACATCGCCAGTAGTAACCGGTGAATAACCTCGGACAAGGGCCACAGTTCCGCTGCGGCTTGCGCGCACTTCTACCACTTCATTTTCAGCGCTCTTAAAGTTATGAATCAAACCGACTAGATCTCCAGCTTTGACTTGCTGATGTAGATCAACTCGATTCTCATAAATACCATCTACGGATGCACTCGCAAAAGATATTGAATAATCGCGGGAATCAATGATCTTTCCAGATTTATCTATCGAATCTGCGTAGACGGTGGCGGCGACATCTGCTCCTACGTAAACACCCATACCGCGCAGGTAATTCTCAAGTCCGCTATTAATCACCGCCATTGATTGCGCTGTGGTGACTCCAGATCCGCCAAATTCACCGGTAGCGACCGCTTTACCTTGTCGGACTACATCACCTGGCAGCAGAGAATCTGGGTTGGTGGAAGGCTGTTCTCCGCCCAGAAGAGTGAATTCGCTCTTACACATTAGCGACTGTCGGAGCATTTCTTTGCGCAACTCAAGGTTTGAAACCCAGACCATAGTGATACTTGGAATGAAGTGCATGCTGCGTCCACCGCTGTGCATATCGATTACCGAATCACAGGTAGGAAATAGGTCATTAGAGAGAAAAAATGCGAGTTTTTCGGCGATTGTTCCATCTACTTTTCCAGGAAAAACGCGATTAAAATTTTGCCCATTTGGCCAGAGCCGGGTACCAGCTGCAGATGCCAGACCAGATAACACCGGGATTATTAAAACTTCACCTTTCACATCCGCAACTTCTAAGCGACGAGCAAGATCTAGCGCTGCAACCTGGCCTTCATATTCATCTCCGTGGTTACCTGCAAGTACCAATACTCGCGGCCCGCTGCCATTTTTTACCGATGTTATCGGAACGCAATGGTGGGCCCAACCGCTATTGTTCGTCGAATCACCAATCTGGATGTAGCCGCTGCGCTTTCCGACATAATCACTTGAAGTATTGAGATCGAAGGTGCAATTAGCAGTGAGTGACATAGGTAAAGGCTAGTGATTTTTAAAGCAAATTAAAATGGTTTTTGGTAACTTTTCTTAACCTAAAACTCCGCCTTAGAAATTTATTGACCTCAAATTGCGCAACTGTTAGGCTCTCACCACAGTCTTTTTCGCTCTTTTTGAGCCTCAAAGGATCAATTTTTAAGAATGGGAGTTTGCTAATGGGAGAAGTTAAGCGCGTCGATGGAAATCGCCCTTGGGCACCAATCGTTGGTTATTCCAGAGCGGTAAGAATTGGAAATCTCATCGAAGTTGCAGGAACAAGTTCCACTACTCGAGATGGCAAAGTTATGTTCCCAAATGACGCATACGGTCAAACTAAATATATTTTCGAAGAAATCGAAAGAGCTGTTCATGAGTGCGGTGCAACTTATAAAGATGTAATTCGCACTCGGGTCTATATGACCAATATTGATGATTGGCCAGGAGTTGCAAAAGCACATGGTGAATTCTTTGCAGATATTCTCCCAACTTCCTCCTTTGTTGAAATTAGTCGCCTAATGCTCCCTGAACTCTGTATTGAAGTAGAAATGACTCTCTACCTACAAGATTAATTCTTATAAATCAGTTTTTCCCGTCAAATAAGTATTTAAGAGTGGAGAGAAATGGAACGCAGAGATATCGAACATGACACGATAGTAGTAACCGGCGGAACAAGTGGCCTCGGCTTTTCTTGTGCGCAACGCGCAATGCGTGATTGGCCGGATCTACATGCATCGCTGTTAGATATGAAAGAGGGGCGCATTGACGAATTGGCGCAAGAGTTCGGGAAAGAGCGCGTTAAGTTCTTCAAGACAGATGTCACCGATTACCAATCAGTTCAAGATTCATTTGCTGGCACCCTCACTTGGCGTGGTGGTTTCTCTGGTCTCATCGCAGCTGCGGGCTATGCCACAAATAAATCAAGTATCGAAACGACTCCCGAAGAGTGGAGAGCGATGATCTCTTGCCATCTCGATGGCACCTTCTTCGCTAATCAAGCCGCCGGACGTTTCTGGATAAAGAGCGGTCGCCCTGGCGCAATCGTTAACTTCTCTTCCGTTTCGCATATCTTTGGCTGGCCACGCAGAGTTTCATATGCTGCAGCAAAGGCCGGCATCGATTCGATCACTCGCACCCTCTCTGTTGAGTGGGCTGAATTCGGCATCCGCGTAAATGCAGTTGTACCTGGCTATATCAATACCCCGCTTCTTGAAGAAGGTCTTAAGTCAGGCAGAGTAGATCCATCAATCAGAACTATGCACGCTATGGAACGTTTTGGTGAAGCAGAAGAAATTGCCGCCGGTGTTAAGTTCCTCTTATCTAACGATGCAAGTTATATCACTGGTGAGATGTTAACAATTGACGGTGGATTTACTCCTCGCAGAATTCCGTGGAACCGTGATTGACGCACTCGCGCTTGGAAAAGGCGCAATCCCAAAGATAAAGAACGTCTCGGCTCGCCGAATTACTTTAAATCTTCCCGAACCGGTCGTCCTTGGCCAATATGTAATCCGTTCTCGCGGATTTGCTGTTATCACTGTGGAACTTGCAGATGGAAGTAAAGGGCAAGCCTTCGGACTTGATCGCGGCACACCCGTTGCAGACATAGTAAATACCCTGATTGCAGAGCCATATAAAGAGATCTTTGATGGCGATCCAATCAATACCTTTGATGCCATTATGCGACGTATGAGCGCACCGCTCTCATCCGGTGCATCACTTCGTGGGCTTTCTCTTGTTGATCTTGCCGCGCATGATGCAGTTGCGCGCCATAAAGGCGTAACTGTCGTAGAAAGCTTCGGGAAGAAAGATAAAGAACATCCAAAGTGGGCTGTTGTTGGTTATCCACCATCGCGCGGACCTGAAGATATCGCCTGGGAAGTTCAAGCCGCAGTTGCTGCTGGCGCTGTTGGCGTGAAGTTGCCGGTCGGCGCAAATCCAAAAATGACTCGTGAACGGCTCGAAGCTGCGCTGGCAACTGGACTCTGCCCCGTCTCAACTGATCTCGCTTGGTCTTGTCGCACGGCAAAAGAAGCTTACGAGGTAGTTAAGGGCTTAGATCTTGCTTGGGTCGAAGATCCATTTATCCCAGGAAGTATCGCGGAGTTAGTTGAATTCCGTCGCCTGCTTGATGTTCCACTTTCAAGTGGTGATGACGAGACCCATCTCTATCATCCACAAGCATTTATTGAAACTGGCGCACTTGATATGTTGCGAATTGATACAACATGCCAAGGTGGCTTATCTCGGATGATCTTGTTAAACGAGTACATGGCAAAGAGCAAGCTAGAGATTTCTTGGCACGTCTATGATGCAATCCATCACCAGGTTGCCTCAATCATTGATTCGCCAACATTCTCTGTCGAGTACTCCGCACCGGGTGCCAGCGTTGATCCACTAGCTGAAATGATTGTAGATCGCCGTCTATCTGGTCATACACACGATGGCAAAGGATTTAGATTGGCAGTCCCTGATCTACCTGATCTATCAGATGCGCTAGCCGGACCACCGCGTTGGACTAGCCAAATAACATCAATCTAACCAAGCACATCAATCAAACAAAGCAATTTGAGAGGAAATTAAATGAGTAGTCAAGCCCCCGTTGTACTTATTACCGGTAGCGCCCACGGTATCGGCTTTGCAACTGCGCAAAAGTTCTTTGCCAATGGCTACAACGTGGCAATCTCTGACCTCAGCGATGAAGATATTGCTTCTGCGCTTAAGCAGTTAGATAGCCAAGGCGATAGAAGTATCGGCCTTAAAGTTGATGTAACTTCGCGGCAGGATATAGAAGCAGGGGTTGCGAAGATCATTGCTAAATTTGGTCGCCTTGATGTACTTGTAAATAATGCAGGAAATTTTCGCCAAGGCGCAACTGACACATACAGCGATAGCGATTGGGATCAGATCACCTCTGTCCACTTAGATGGCGCTTTTAAAGCATCTCAAATCGCCTATCCCCACCTTAAGAAATCTCCTGCTGGAGCAATCGTCTCGGTCTCATCGATCGTCGCCCGAGTAGGTCTTCCAATGCGCGCTTCTTATAGCGTTTCTAAGGCGGGTATCGAAGCCCTGACTAGAACCCTTGCAGTTGAATGGGCCAGCGATGGAATAAGAATAAATGCAGTCGCGCCAGGTTTTACCGAGAGCCGTTGGTGGCAGGATCTTCAGGATAGGGGCCTTACCACTCCAGATAAGTTAGTAGCAGCGATTCCTCTTAGGCGCCTGGGAAAGATGAGTGAACAAGCAGCAGCGATCTATTTCCTCGCATCGAGTGAAGCATCATTCATCACCGGACAGACCCTCGTTGTCGATGGTGGAACAACGGTCGACGTCAGAATATAACTAAATAACTTTAAATCTATCTCTTTAACTTAGCCTTTGCCGCTTTTCCTAGTTCACCTGGGATAGATGCAAGGAGCATTTTGGTGTAATCCTCTTGCGGATCATTAAAGACAGTTTCAGTGTCGCCAGATTCAACGAAGACACCATCTTTCATCACATATACCCGCTTTGTTAAGTAACGGATAACGCCGAGGTCGTGCGAGACCAAGACAATTGACAGGCCATCATTTAAAAGTCCTAAGAAGAGTTTCAAGAGTTGTGCTTGCGCACTCTGATCAATTGCTGATGTTGGTTCATCGGCAAGTAAGACTGTTGGGCTGGCAGATAAAGCGCGTGCGACGCTCACTCGCTGACGTTGACCACCAGAGAGTTGGCGCGGTTTCTTTAGGGCATCGAGCTTTCCAATACCCATTCGCTCTAGAAGCTCCAAAGCCTTCTGCTCGGCCTCATCTTTTCCAACTTTGGAATGGATTCGAACCGCTTCTGCAACCGCTGAAAGTCCATGTAATTGTGGATTGAGGCTGCCATATGGATCTTGGAAGACCATCTGGACTTGGTTTCGATTTCCGCTTTGGAAAGATTTATTACCTTTAAATACATTGTCGCCACGGAAGCGGATTTGGCCAGCTGATGGTGGTTGCAAGCCAGCCATAACTCGGGCCAGTGTAGATTTTCCAGAACCTGATTCGCCTACGATGCCGATTGGCTCACCTTCGTGCAAGGTTAGAGAGCAATTCTTTACCGCTTCAACTGCGTTTGCACCAGAGCCAAAAGTGACGCTGACATTTTCAACTTCCATCAATACATCGCGCTTACTCATCAGATTTTTCCAATCTTGTCGGCGTGAAGACATGCGCTCTGGTGTTCACCTTTTTTACCAGATAGCGCTGGGTGATCGCCTACAAGGCAATCTTGTTGAACATAATCACAACGTTCGGCAAAGCGACATCCGGGATTCCATCGACCAACCGATGGTGGATTGCCCTTAATGGTCAGAAGTTCTCCACCAGGCTTTGCCACATCGATGCGAGATGAGTTAAGTGCGACTGTGTAAGGATGGCGCGGCTGAGACATGCTGGAAGTTGGACCAACTTCTACCGTTGCACCCGCGTGCATCACAACGATCTTGTCACAGACTTCATCAACCAAGGCTAGGTCGTGAGAGATCAAGATGATTGCGGTACCGAGATCGCGGCGAATCTCACGGAGAAGTTCCATGATCTGAGATTGCACCGTCACATCAAGACCAGTGGTTGGCTCATCTGCGATTAGTAACTTTGGCTTGCTCGCAAGTGCGCAAGCGATCATTACGCGCTGTCTCATTCCGCCTGATAATTGATATGGATACTGCTTCATAACAGTGTCCACGCGGCGAATTTTTACGAGATCTAGAAGTTCTTTGGATCGATTCTTCATCGAACCAGTGCCTTCAACTTGCGATAGCGCCTCAGCTAATTGCTTCTCGATTGTTAATACCGGGTTAGGTCCAGCTAGAGCGCTCTGTGGAACATAGCCGATAACTTTTCCACGAAGTGTTTTCCATTTCGCTTCATTTATCGTTCTTAAATCCAGACCTTCGAAGAGAACTTCGCCGCCGATTACAGCTGCTCCACGGCGTTCTAACGTTCCGATAATTGAGCGACAGATCATCGTCTTTCCAGAACCAGATTCGCCGACGATGCCAACCATTTCGCCGTAATTAACATCGAAGTTTGCTTCGCGTACAAGAACGAGAGTTTCACGCTTGCGGCGTTCAATGCCGATTGCAACGTTATTGATATCAAGGAGTTTTACATCAGAAGTCATCGCTGATTGCCCTCGCCGATTCTCTTGGTGAGGCCTTCTGAGAAGACCGCAACTGAGATTCCAGCCCAACAAATTGCCAAGCCTGGAAAGACTGAATTCCACCAAGCGAGGGTGATGATATTTGCACCATCTTTAATCATTGCGCCCCATTCAGCTTGTGGTGGGTTAACACCAAGGCCGAGGAATGAGAGAGCTGCCACTGCGATTATCACGATAGTGAAATCACTGAGCGCGTAAGCACGTGTTTCTGAAGAAACATTTGGAATGATGTGGCGAAAGAGAATTCGAGAAGGTTTATAGCCCAGCGTTCTTGCCGCTTCTACATAACCCTGTTGGTTAACAACCACTGCTCTTGTTCGAGCAATACGTGCATAGCGCGCCCAGTTAACGAGTGAGAGCGCAAGAATGATGCTTGATAAGCCGGCGCCAAGGAAGGCGACAAGTGCGATAACAAAGATCAAAAATGGGAAGGCGTTTATGCCATCAATCAATGAGCCGATAAAAGAATTGACTCTGCGGTTTCGTGAAATGCCGAGCAGCGTTCCCACGATGGTTCCGACAGTTAGCGGGATCAGTACCCCGGCAAAAGCAGTTCCAATATCGACAAAGACTGCGTCAAAGACGCGCGTAAATACATCGCGTCCAAGCATGTCTGTTCCAAAGTAGTGAGTGCTGCTTGGTGGCAATAATTGAGAGGAGCTAATTTCATTTGGATCGTACTTACCGAGCCAAGGAATCAATAATCCGGCAAGTAATAGCGCGGCCATCATGCCAGAGCCGATAATGATTCCTAGAGTTCCATCTGGTCTCGGAGTTTTCGCTTTTTTACTCATGAAAGAGTCACTCTCCGATCAAGTAAGTAACCGAGTAGATCTCCGATAAAGCTGGTGAAGACAACAATTAATCCGAAGATCATTACTATCCCCTGAACAATCGCATAATCACGGGTACTCACCGCCTCAATTAGCTCTCTGCCGATTCCGGGTAGCGAGAAGATCATCTCCATCACGACGGTTCCACCGATCATTATGCCGACCATATAGCTGATTAACACGACCGTTGGTGCAAGGGATGGGCGAAGCATGTATGACCAATAAAACTTTGACTTTCTGACGCCACGAATAACGCCGGTTTCTACGAATTCTTCGTCGAGAGTATCCATCAACGAACTATGCAGAACGCGCGAGAGAATTGGAACTAGCGAGAAGCAATTCACTAAAGCAGGTAACCAAAGATATTTGAGATTACTTGGGAAATTTTCTTCGTATCCGGCCGCGGGCACCCAAGTAAAGACTGTGCCAAACAGTAAAAGACCAAGGAGGGCAAGAAAGAAGCCCGGAATTGCTAGTGAAATAGAAGTTGAGGTACGGAAAAAATAGGTGACTGATGCGCGGCGACTTAGCGCAACTGATAGCGCAATTGGAATTGAGATAATAATCGCCGCTCCCATTGAAAGGAGGATGATCATCAAAGTCACCGGAAGGTGCATTGCAACCACTTCGGTCACTTCACGATCCGAGAAGAAAGATGTGCCAAGATCGCCGCGGAAGATTCCGGTGAAGTAATCGTAGAACTGGAC
>JBIJCP010000128.1:0-3297 GCA_044344635.1 Candidatus Planktophila sp.
TCAACCTCCAATAGAAATTTTGAGGGACGCCAAGGTAAAGGTGGAAGAACCCACTTGGTAAGTCCACTAGTTGCTGCAGCGACCGCAATTCGCGGCACACTCTCATCACCGGCTGATCTTTAAGAATTTCTAGAGAGGAAGAAAATAAAATGGAGAAATTTATTTCGCATACCGGCACCGGAGTTCCGCTTCGTCGCAGCAATGTAGATACCGATCAAATTATCCCCGCTGTGTATCTAAAGCGCGTAACTCGCAGCGGCTTTGAAGATGGTCTCTTCGCCGCCTGGCGCAACGATCCTGAGTTTGTCTTAAATCAACCGCAATTTAAAGGTGGAACAGTGCTCGTGGCTGGTCCAGAATTTGGTACTGGCTCATCTCGCGAACACGCGGTCTGGGCGCTGCAGAACTATGGATTTAAAGCAGTTATCTCCAGCCGCTTCGCCGATATCTTCCGTGGTAATTCGCTAAAGGGCGGCTTACTTACTGTGATCTTGCCGCAAGAAGCGGTAGAAGCAATTTGGCTAGCGATCGAAGCAGATCCAACCACGCAGATCAAGGTCGATCTAGATTCTCGGACAGTTTCCTACGGATCTACATCTATCGCCTTTGAATTAGATGATTACACCCGCTGGCGCCTAATGGAAGGCTTAGATGACATTGGCCTAACCTTAAAGCAGACTGAATCTATCGATACATACGAGGCGAAACGTCCAAGTTATAAGCCTAAAACCCTTCCAATTCGCATTTAACTATCGATTTTTCAATAGCTAGTTGCAATTCAAAGGAAAAACCAGCGTAATACGCTGACTTATCGCATGGGGTGATCGCTTTTTCCTCAACTCTCAACTTCTAAATGAGAGTTTTTTACGCATAAATATTGCGATTTTTATAAAATATTAAATTGCGACACGCCCACCTTAATATCGCTCTCACCCTATAAAACGGTTTAAGTTTTAGCCACAAGTTAAGCAAAGGCTTAATTTACGCGTAAATCTAAGGGGATTTAGATGAATAAGGCACAGTTTATTGCCGCGTTGGCCCCACACTTCAACGACAGCAAGAAAGAAGCAGCGCACGCTGTTGAAATCGTATTCGACACAATTACACGCACCATGTCAAAGGGTGAAGATGTAATGATCAACGATTTCGGTAAGTTCAAGAAGGTCGATCGCAAAGCACGTATGGGCCGTAACCCATTCACTGGCGAGACCATCAAGATCAAGGCTTCAAAGAAGGCTCGCTTCTTGCCTGCAAAGGGTTTGAAGGATGTCATCTCAGGTGAGCGCAAGCTAGGTCCTGCTCCAAAGCCAGAACCAAAGCCAGTTGCAAAGCCAGCGGCTAAGAAGGCTGCACCAAAGAAGGCGGCTAAGAAGAAGCCAGCGGCAAAGAAAGTTGCTAAGAAGAAGCCAGCAGCTAAGAAGACTGTAAAGAAAGCCGCTAAGAAGCGTAAGTAAATCGCATCTTAGAACTTATCTTAAAGTTCTGAAACTGGGGTCAGCGTTTGCTGGCCCCAGTTTTTCTTTCCCCACTAACATTGCGTTATGGCTAAACTGCGCGTCTCTTATGCGCCTCCCACAGGTTATCCGCTCGGTACCAATCTCACCTTTAAAATTTGTGCTTCAATTCTCATCCCGATTATTCGTTCGATAACTAAACGCACTTGGATTGGTGGTGAGAATATTCCCAAGAGCGGAGCGGTAATTGTTGCCAATAATCACCTATCTTATTTTGATGTCTTAAATTTTGCGCACTTTCTCTTCAAGAATGGGCGCGCCCCACGCTTCCTGGGCAAGGTCGGCGTATTTCGAGTTCCAATTATTGGCCGAATTCTCCTTGCCGCCGGGCAAGTTCCGGTCGAACGCGAAACACCAAATGCTGGTAAAGCAGTAGACCATGCCAAGCGACTCTTGGAGACTGGACATTTGCTCGGGGTATATCCGGAAGGCACTTTGACTCGCGATCTAAACCATTGGCCGATGGTTGCTAAGACTGGCCTGGCCAGGCTGGCGCTAACTACAAATACACCGGTCATTCCAGTTGCACAATGGGGCTCGCAAGTATTAATGCCAACCTATTCCAAGAAGATAAAGTTATTCCCACGCACTCGCATCACAATTGTCGCTGGTAAGCCGGTTGATCTCTCACCTTGGTACGGCAAAGGCGATGATCCTCAGGCTTTGATCGAAGCGACCGCTCAAGTTATGCGGGAAATCACCACCCTTCTCGAGGAAATTCGTGGTGAGAAGCGCCCTGAAGTAATCTTTGACCCACACACTTCAGATTTGCCGCGTATCGGCAACTTTAAGAAGAAGAAGCGATAACGAGCGAGGTTAAGGCAACGATGAGCAAAGTATCGGTATTCGGAGCAGGCGCCTGGGGATCAACCCTTGCCCAAGTGCTCAGCGATGCTGGAAATGAAGTACTTCTCTGGGGTCGCAAAGATGATGTTGTAAACGAGATCAATACCAAGCACACCAATTCGAAATATATAGGCGAAAATATTTTGCCAAGTGAGATCATTGCTACCTCCGATTTAGCAGGGGCCTTTGCCTTTAGTAAGAATTATGTATTGGCAATTCCATCGCAAGAACTTCGTGCCACTTTGCAAAAGTGGAAGCCATACTTTTCCGATGACTGCTTAATTATTAGCACGCTAAAGGGCATTGAGATTAGTACTCAACTTCGCATGACTGAAGTTATGGAAGAGGTAATAGGAAAACATCGCATAGCTCTAATTACTGGACCAAATTTGGCAGATGAGTTAATCCTGCGCCAGCCCGCTGGGGCGGTGGCGGCAGCGACCAACCAGGTTACTTCTGAAGAAGTTCGCGCGCTCTTCCGAACTCCTTACTATCGGGTTTATACCTCAGTTGACTTATTGGGCTGCGAATTAGCGGGAGCTATCAAGAATGTGATCGCACTTGCGGTCGGTATCTCAATCGGCATGGGATATGGAGAAAATACCCAAGCGATGCTGATAACGCGCGGTCTCAATGAAGTTGCCCGCCTATGCGCAGCACATGGCGCTGATCCGCTAAGCGCTGCAGGTCTGGCAGGTATGGGCGATCTCGTTGCAACTTGTGGATCTCCGCTCTCACGCAATCGAACATTTGGCGAACTCTTAGGAAGCACTGGATCAATGGAAGCTGCGCTCGGTAAATGGGCCAAGACTGTTGAAGGCGTTGCCTCATCAGGTGCGATCGTCGAAATTGCTCACCGCGTCGGAATCGAAGTTCCAGTTATTGAATCGGTTGCAGATATTGTCAATGGCGCACTTACCCCAGATGCGGCTATGCA
>JBIJCP010000129.1:0-3259 GCA_044344635.1 Candidatus Planktophila sp.
AAGAGTCAGATCGCCTGCTGGAAATAGAGCACCTCGCGATTGATCCCGATTCTGAATTGCTTGAGTTACAGGAAATTTATGTAAAGCGCGGGCTATCACCAGAACTGGCACTTGAAGTTGCAACACAAATGCATGCACGCGATGCGCTAGAGGCTCATTTACGAGATGAGCTAGGGCAACACCCACATACGAAGGCGCGTCCCATCCAAGCGGCGATCGCCTCCGCTGCAGCATTTACTTCAGGTGGCTTAATTCCATTTGCCGGCGCATTTGCTCCAACGACTGGAACGGTGGCTCTTAGCATCGTTGGATTTACCGTGATGGGGTTGATGTTTACTGGAATTACCAGCGCCAAGATTGCGGGTTCAAAGATACTGACCCCAACCATTCGAGTGATCCTTGGTGGTTGTCTCGGAATGGCGATCACCGCCGTCATTGGAAGTCTTCTACATGTGAGCGGGATCTAGGGCGATCTTTACCTATTGGGCGTGCCAATTTGCCCTAAACCTTGCTACCCTTTTGCTCCATCGGTGGTAATTCGCCGGTAATTCTTGGGCCAGAGTTGTCCCTCACGAAATTTCAAGTGTGGACAACAGGAGTGCAAAGAAGATGGCCCTTCCATCTAATTACCCAGCGCGTCTTGGTCTTTACGACCCTGCAAATGAGCATGATGCTTGCGGCGTTGCCATGGTTGCCACACTTGAGAAAGTAGCAACACACGAGATCGTTGCACAAGCGCTGACAGCTCTTCGTAATTTGGAGCATCGTGGCGCATCTGGTGCCGAACCCGATAGCGGTGATGGTGCAGGAATCTTAATTCGTATTCCAGATGCTTTCTATCGCGCCGTCGTTAACTTTCAACTTCCACCAGCTGATTCCTATGCGACAGGCATCGCCTTTATCGCCCAGGGCACAGAGGTTCGTGCTGAAATTGCAAAAATTGCTAAAGAAGAAGGTTTACAGGTTTTAGGTTGGCGAGAATTGCCAATTAATTCAAATTCGCTAGGAAAGACCGCAGTCTCAGTTATGCCAAAGTTTGAACAACTCTTTATATCTGGATTAAATGGCGAATCAGGTATCGCTCTTGATCGCTTGGCATTTTGTTTACGTAAGCGCGCTGAACACGCGCTCGATCTTTACTTCCCATCTCTTTCTTCACAGACCATCGTCTATAAAGGAATGCTTACTACTGGGCAGTTAGAAGAATTTTTTCCAGATCTAAGTGATGAGCGCGTTGTATCGCCTTTAGCGCTAGTCCACTCCCGTTTTTCTACCAACACATTTCCATCCTGGCCGCTAGCGCACCCATATCGCTTTATCGCTCACAACGGCGAGATTAATACCGTTAGAGGAAATCGTAACTGGATGCGTGCGCGTGAATCACTTCTCGCGAGCGAGCTACTTCCGGGCGACTTAGACCGATTATTTCCAATTGTTGAAATGTCCGGCAGTGACTCAGCATCCTTTGATGAAGTTCTAGAATTGCTATATCTCGGTGGACGCTCACTACCGCACGCGGTCTTAATGATGATTCCTGAAGCTTGGGAGAATCACGCGACAATGTCGCAGAAGCGTCGCGATTTTTATGCCTTCCATGCTTCTCTAATGGAGCCGTGGGATGGTCCGGCTTGTGTGACATTTACCGATGGCCACCAAGTTGGCGCAGTCTTAGATCGCAACGGACTTCGCCCATCACGTTTCTGGGTGACAGATGACGGGCTAGTCATCCTTGCCTCTGAAGTCGGAGTATTAGATTTCCCTGCTGAGAAGATTGTTCGCAAGGGTCGTTTACAGCCGGGCAAGATGTTCTTGGTTGATATCGAAGCTGGCCGCATTATTGAAGATGATGAAATTAAAGATCAGCTAGCTGATAGCGCGCCTTATGGACAGTGGCTAGAAGCCGGAATGATGAAGTTAAGTGATCTGCCTTCACGCGAGCACATCGTCTATCCGCATTCATCTGTTGTACGTCGCCAACGCGCCTTTGGCTATACCGAAGAAGAGATAAGAATTTTATTGACGCCAATGGCTAAAAATGGGATGGAAGCCCTTGGTTCAATGGGTACCGACTCGCCGATCGCAGCTTTATCTGAAAAGCCACGCTTACTTTTTGATTACTTCTCACAACTCTTTGCTCAGGTTACTAATCCACCGCTAGATGCAATCCGCGAAGAGTTAGTCACTAGTTTGGGTGGCTCAATTGGACCCGAACACAATCTGCTTGATCCCGGTCCGCAATCCTGCCGTCAAATTTCGCTACCTTTTCCAGTAATCGACAACGATGAACTCGCGAAGATTATTCACGTAAATGCCGACGGTGATTACCCAGGTTTAGAGAGTTACGTCGTACGTGGACTCTTTCCAGTAACTGGTGATGGAAATACTCTGCATACTCGCTTAGAAGAGATCAAACGCGAAGTATCTGATGCAATTGCAGCAGGTGCTCACATTATTGTTCTCTCAGATCGCAACGGCGATGCAGAAGATACGCCGATCCCTTCACTGTTGCTCACAGCAGCAGTTCACCATCACTTGATCCGGGAGAAGACTCGCACCAAAGTTGGTCTTGTAGTCGAAGCAGGCGATGTCCGCGAAGTGCACCACGTTGCTCTGTTAATTGGCTACGGCGCGGCTGCAGTCAATCCTTACTTGGCTATGGAATCTGCAGAAGATTTAGTTCTGCAAGGGGTAATCACCGGGATAACTCCTGAAAAAGCAGTTCGAAATATAATTAAGAGCCTAGGTAAAGGCGTCTTAAAAGTAATGTCGAAGATGGGCATTTCAACCATTGCTTCCTACACCGGCGCACAAGTCTTTGAAGCGATCGGCCTATCTCAAGAAGTTGTTGACGAATACTTTGTTGGCACTACCTCACGTCTAGGTGGAATTAGCCTTGATGTCATTGCAGAGGAGACCATTGCTCGGCATCTAATTGCCTACCCGGTCGGGGGAGAGATACCTGGCACCAAGCGTTTGCCAATTGGCGGCGAATACCAATGGCGTCGCGATGGTGAGCCACATCTATTTAATCCCGAAACCGTATTCACTCTTCAGCATTCAACTCGCTCAAAGCGTTACGACATATTTAAGCGATACACCAGCAAGGTTGATGGTCAGAGCAAAGAGTTAATGACGCTACGCGGTTTATTCATCTTTAAGGAGGGAGAGCGTCCCGCAATTTCGATCGATGAAGTAGAACCAATTTCAGAGATCGTAAAGCGGTTCTCAACTGGAGCAATGTCTTACGGTTCAATCTCGC
>JBIJCP010000130.1:0-3239 GCA_044344635.1 Candidatus Planktophila sp.
GATAAGCGCTCTGCTAGATCGTGCGATTGCTTTTGACCAAGATCAGTTAAGAGCACACCAGGACTTTTACCAGCCAATATGCCCTTCGCATTCGCTACCGAATGGGCGTGACGAATTAGAAGTATCCGTGTCATGTTGGAAGGTTATCCGTAATTTAACTCTTAGTCTTGCTAGGGTCACGCCATGCAAATGCGAATGGTTGGAAGCTCTGGGTTGGAAATCTCCCGCTTGGGGCTCGGAACCATGACGTGGGGACGAGATACTGATACCCACGAAGCCGCAGATCAAGCCCGCTCATATATAGAAGCGGGAGGCAATTTTCTAGATTCAGCGAGCCATTATGGAGATGGCGATGCCGAAAGAGTTATCGGTGGATTGATCGGAACCCTTTTTAAGCGGGACGAAATTGTTATCTCGACAAAGTCTGGGATGTCATACGAGAACGGTTCTTTGCGAATAGATGCCTCACGGCCGGCGCTAATGACCGCCTTAGATCAATCTCTGGCTCGCTTAGGAACCGATCACGTAGATCTATGGCAGGTCCAAGTGTGGGATGAGAAGGTTCCGTTGGAAGACTCACTTTCGGCGCTCGATTGGGCTTACACAAGTGGTCGCGCTCGCTATGTTGGAATCTCTAATTTCAATGGTTGGCAGAGCGCTCGCGCCATCTCGTTACAAGAGGCGAATTCTGCTAAAGCTCCAATTACCTCTCTGCAAAATGAGTTCTCACTACTTGCCAGGAGCGTCGAATCTGATGTTCTAGATTGCGCAGTAAATCTAGAACGTGGCTTTATCGCTTGGTCACCACTTGGTCGCGGCGTACTTACTGGCAAATATCGCAACGGTGTTCCCGCCGATTCCCGCGCGGCAACGCCGCACTTTGCGCCCTTCATTGAACCCTTTCTAAATGAGAGGTCACGACGAATAGTTGAGGCGGTTAGCGTCGCCGCACAAGGACTTGGTTATTCACCACTAGAGGTCGCTCTTGCTTGGGTAAGAGACTTTCCCGGAGTTGCATCTGCCGTAGTCGGTGCGCGAACCGGAGCGCAGATGCGCGGAATATTAGTTAGCGAAGAGATTGAACTTCCTGATGTCGTCCGGCGCGCACTTGATGAGGTTTCGCGCCAATAGCGCGCTAGGCGTTCTCTAGAAAATCCGCCAGAACGCGAACACCGAACCGCAGACCCTCGATTGGAACACGTTCATCGACTCCGTGAAAGAGCGCCATGAAGTCTAAATCTGCTGGAAGACGTAACGGAGAAAATCCATAACCGACTATTCCTAGATCGGAGAGCGCTTTATTATCAGTGCCGCCACTCATTAAATATGGAACCGGAATTCCTTCTGGATCTTGACTCAAAAGGGCTGCCTTCATCGCCTCAACTAGCGGTGAATCGAAATCAACTTCTAACGCGATGTCATGCGAGATCGTCTCGATCGTAATATCTGGTCCAATGATCGCGCGAATTGTAGAGTTTAACTCATCCTCATAGCCAGGAAGAAAGCGCCCATCGATAACTGCGCTGGCGGAGCCAGGAATGACATTGGCTTTATAGCCTGCCTCCAACATTGTTGGATTAGCGGTATTTTGAAGCGTCGCGCCAATCATGCGTGCGGTTGAACCAACTTCTTTCAGTAATGGGCGGAGATCATTTTCGTTGTACTCGCGTCCAGTGATTCGCGCTACTTCGCGGAAGAGATTTTTAACTGTCTTGGTGTAACGCTGCGGCCATTCATGCTTACCAATTTTGGCGACCGCATCCGTTATGGCGGTTACTGCATTCTCATCGTTCATCATTGATCCGTGTCCGGCGCGACCCTGTGCAGTCAATCGCATCCAATGAATTCCTTTTTGTGCGGCTTCCACGAAATAGAGTCGCTTCCCATCAGCAACGGTGACTGAGAAACCGCCAACCTCAGAAATAGCTTCGCTGCATCCAGCAAATACTTCTGGGTGGTTAGCGCTCATGTAACGAGAGCCATAAGTCATACCTGCTTCTTCATCGGCGAAGAACGCCAGAACAATATCTCTCTTAGGTTTGTATCCACGGCGCGCCCAGTCGCGAACGATCGCCAAAATCATGGCATCCATATTCTTCATATCAACTGCGCCGCGTCCCCAGATCATTCCATCTTTGATCACCCCGCCAAAAGGATCTACCGACCAATCTGCCGCATTTGCAGGCACAACATCGATATGTCCGTGAACTACCAGCCCTGGACGAGATGAGTCACTTCCCTTAATTCGCGCAATGACATTGCAGCGATTAGGCGCTGCTTCATAAATCTTGGACTCAATTCCAACTTCGGCGAGAGATTTGACTACATAATCCGCAACGGCGCTTTCATCGCCTTTACCTTCACCATAATTGACACTTGGAATGCGAATTAATTCCTGACAAATTCTTATCGCTTCATCCTCGACTGCCGATAGATTAATTGCTTCATCTCTGCTCATCTCTATATTCTCTACCAAAGCGCGCTTTTTATCCCTACTAACGGAGGATTTTTTAGAGAGTTAGCCCGCTTTGCCTCCGACCCCTCCCCGTTGATATCGTTACCGCTGCACTCGTCCGGGTGGCGGAATTGGCAGACGCGCTAGCTTGAGGTGTTAGTGCCCGCAAGGGCTTAGGGGTTCAAGTCCCCTCTCGGACACGCTTTATGTGGTGGAATTGGTGGGTTATGGAATTCTCAGGCGCTCTCTCACTTATCCGCAAGATTCCAAATTTTCCTAAGGCTGGAATCATCTTTCAAGATATAACTCCGGTGCTCTCAAATGCGGGCGCTTTTGCAGTGGTTATTTCAGAGATGTCTAAATCAGTAGATGGGATAGATATCGTTGCAGGTATTGAGGCCCGTGGTTTTATCCTCGCCGCAGCGCTCGCCAGCCACTCTAAAAAAGGTTTCGTGCCTTTTCGCAAGAGCGGCAAATTACCTTTTCAAACTTACGGCGAAAAGTATGGTCTCGAGTATGGCGATGATGAGATTGAAGTTCACATTGACGCCTTTAACGGTGGTCAGTCAGTTCTTATAGTTGATGATGTCTTAGCAACTGGTGGAACGCTCTTGGCTGCAATTGCTCTGGCGCACAGGTGTGGTGCAGTTGTCGATAAAGTCTTAGTCCTGCTAGAAATAGACTTTCTAGATGGCCGTAGCAAAATCATTGAGCGATACCCGGATATCGAAGTAATAGCTCTGGCCCACGTATGAAGTCAACTACTGCACAATCTTCCAAAAAG